>CAKUSI010000019.1 GCA_934678955.1 uncultured Austwickia sp.
GCCGTTGGCCCCGGACAGCACGCCGGCCCCCCAGGCCTCCGCCAGCCGCGTCATCGGCGGGCCCACGCGGCGCGCCCCGCCGCCGACCCAGATCAGGGGACGGCGGGCGGCGCGCATGACCCGTGCCGCCTCCGCCAGGGCGTCGGCCGGGGGCGTGCTCGGCAGCGGGGGGTCGGTGGGCGGCGGGGCGGCCTGTCGCTCGGGATCGGCGGTGTACTGCAGGTCGATGGGCCAGTCGATGCTCACGGGCCCGTACGGCGGGGTGGCGAGGAGGCGTAGCGCCGTCGCGAGCGTCGCGGCGGCGGCGTCCGCCCCCTCCAGGCGCAACGCGTGGCGGGAGACCGCGTCCAGCAGCTGAAGCTGACGCGGCACCTCGTGGTAGACGCCTCGGTCCTCGCCGAGGTACGTCGACTCGATGTTGCCGGTCACATGCAGCACCCGGCTCTGCGCGGTCAGCGCCTCGAGCATGGCCCCTGCCGCGTTGCCGGCGCCGGTGCCCGTCGAGGTGATCGCGACGCCGATCCCGCCGGTGGCGCGGGCGTAGCCGTCGGCGGCGTTGACGGCGGCCGCCTCGTGCCGGACGGGCACGAACCGCAGGTCGCGGTCCACAGCCTCGACCAGCGGCAGGTTGTGGATGCTGACCACGCCGAACGCCACGTCGGCCCCGGCCTGACGCATGGCGGCGACGAGCACATCGCCGCCGGTCCCGGGGTCGGTGGCGATCTGCGAGGTCGGGATCGCGTGCGTCTCGGTCGTGACGTGCTGGTCGGCCATGGTGTCTCGCTCCGCACGCCGGGGACGGGGGGCCGACGCTCGCTCGACCGTACGTCCGTCAACCGGGCGCCGCGACACGAGTCGGCCTGCGGCGCTGGCCGCTGCCGGGCTGCGCGCCCTGCAGCCGCTCGTCGGCCGCGGCGGGGACTTAGCCTGGGCGGGTGCAGTTCAGCAAGGAGTTGCGCCCGCGGGTCCTGGCGGGAGAGATCGACCTCACCGTGCGGGGGTGGCAGCGCCCAGGTCAAGGTCGGGGGCCGCTACCGGGTCGGGCCGGGAATGGTCGAGGTCGGCGCGATCGACCTCCTCCCCTTCGCGGCCATCGACGAGGACGACGTACGGCGCTGCGGCGACAGTGACCGCGAGGCACTGCGCATCCGCGCCGCCCACAGCGCCCCGATCCACGACGACACGCCCGTCTACCGGATCGAGTTCCACGTGATCGACGAGACCTCGGTGGATGAGGCCTAGGTGGATGAGGCCTAGGCGGATGAGGCCGGAAGCCGCTGAGCAGCCGGTCCTCGGGATTCCGGCGTCTCACGCGTCCGGGGACAGCACCCTCTTCAGTCCGGCGTGCGTCGCCTCGAACCCGTGGCGTGCATAGAACGCCAGCGCGCGCTCGCGACGCAGGTTGCTTGACAGTTGGAGGACGCCGGCCCCGTCGGCCCGAGCGCGGTCGACCAGCCACGCGATGAGCGTCCCGCCCAGGCCCTGGCCGCGGTGGTCGGCCCGCACCGCGAAGGCCTCCAGTTGCGCGCGGACGAGGCCGCCGTACGCCAGGCCGGTCAGTAGGGAGTACTGCAACGTCGCCACCGTCTGACCGTCGGGCCCCGACACCACCACCAGGAGGTCGCGAGGGTCGGCGTCGATGCGCCGGAAGAGACGCCGTAGCTCGTGATCGTCCGCGCCCCCGGTTCCGTCGCTGAGCGCCATGTCGTCCAGCAGCGCGCATACCTGCGGGAGGTCGTCCTCCCGGGCCCGGCGAAGCGCATACGTCTTGCCGTCCGCGACCACGGTGCCGAGGTCCGGCGGCAAGGAGGACGAGATCGCTTCGGCGATCTGCTCGCCCAGCTCCCGCGTGGCGGCGACGACCCCGGACCACCGGCGGGTGAGGTCGGGGTCGAACGTGAGGTCCCGCCCGTACGCGTCGAGGACGACCCCGCCCGCCTCCTCGACGAGCACCATGGCGGCCGCCAGGTCGACGATGCGGTGGGTGTCGGAGCCGGGGTCGGCGAAGGCGTCGATCGAACCCTGCGCGACGAGCATGGCTTCCAGGCAGCTCGTGGACAGGATGCGGACGCGGGCAGCCCGGTCGGCGATCGCCCACCAGGCGCGGGCGCAGGACCCGCGTTCGCCGCGCTTCGGGCGCAGCAGGCTGACGGCCGCGCCGTCGAGGCGGCGCCGCCCCGACGTGGCCAGCGGCGTCGGGCGCCCTCGGGTGGCGCTGATCGTCGCCCCGGTCTCGAGCCAGCACGTGAGCGCGCTGACCGGGCGGTCGTCCTCCACCAGCGCGGCCGAGAAGCAGGACAGCGGGACGCCGGCGGCGGCGTTGGCGGACCCGTCCAGGGGATCCACGACGACGGTTCGGGCGCTCCCGTGGTCGAGGAACCCGACCTCCTCGCTCAGCAGGTTGACGCCGTGGCGGCTCGCCACGTCGATCACCGGCGCCTCGAGGATCGTGTCGATGAGGTACGACGGCGTCCCGTCCGCGCCGTCGGCGACCAGCTCGAGCAGGTCCTCCCGGTCGTAGGAGGCCCACCCGCTCCCGGCGGCAGCGGAGACCGCCCGGCACATCTCGGCGAGGAGGGGTCCGCGTCGGCGGAGATCCGCGGTTCGGGCGCGCCGTACGGGGAGCGCCCCCGCCGGCGCCTTGCCGCGATCGCCCCGCCGTGCTCCACGTCGGCGCCGGCGCCTGCTCCGGACAGTGCCGCGCTGCCCGGAGAGACGGTCGCGCTCACGGTCGGCTCGACCGCAACGTGGCCACGACCCGCGGCCACCAGCCGACGCGGTCGTCGACGGCGACGAGGTCCGCCCGGCGGCCCGGGAGGAGCGCCCCGGCGGTCGGTCAGGCCCGTCGCCGCCGCCGGCCCCGAGGTGACCAGGCCGATCGCCGCGACGAGGTCGACGAGTCCGTCCCTCGCCGCCTGCCAGGCGGCGGACAGCAGGGCGCTTGGCAGGTAATCCGACGCCAGCGCGTCGAGCAGTCCCGCCGCGAGCAGCTCCTGCGCGGAGACGTTGCCCGAGTGGGAGCTCCCGCGCAGCAGGTTGGGGGCACCGGCCACGATGACCAGGCCCTTCTCCCGGGCCCGGCGAGCGGCCTGCAGCGTGGTCGGGAACTCGGCGACCGCGCCGCCGCGCGCAGCCAGGCCGTCGATCGTCTCGGCGGTGTCCGGGTCGTGCCCGGCCAGGGTGATACGGCCTGCCGAGGCCAGCTCGCCCAGCCACGCGAGGTTCGCCGCGCGGACGTCCTCCTTCTCCTGGCTCTCGCGCATGAGCCGCGCGATGTTCGACCAGGCTTCATCCTCGGTGTGGCCGTCGGCGGTCACCATGTAGTTCGCCATGTAGCGCGGGTCGGCGTACTGCCCCTGGCCCGGCGTGTGGTCCTCGTGGGACACCAACGGGGCCGGGCCGGCGTCCGGCAGGTGTGCGAGGCGCCCGCGCAGGGTCGCGGCGCCCTCCTGAGACAGGATGTCGAGCCGGTGCAGGACCCGGTGGTCGACGCGGTAGGAAGCGAAGGTGTCGATCACGCCGCAGACCTCGAGCGCGGTCTCGACCGACCGCTCCCCGCCGCGGAAGGTCTGATGCTGGAACGCCGCCCCGTGGAAGATCGTCGTGACGCCGGCCGCGACGAGCTTGCCCTCCAGCGAGCTGAGCGCGAAGTCCCACGGCACGTGCGCGTTGGGGCGCGGGGCGCGCTCCTTCTCCAGCGCGTCGGAGTGCGGGTCCACGATGCCCGGGATCACGAGCAGCCCGGACCCGTCGAGGCACGTCGCCCCGCGGGCCCGCCCGCGGCCCACCTCGGCGATGAGCCCGTCGCGGACGACGATCCGTGCGTCGTCCACGAGGCCCTCGGGCGTGAGGGCCCGCACGTGAGCCAGCTCGAAGTCGGCCGGGGCCGGCCCCAGCCGCCAGCCCACCCGGTCCTGGGTCTGCACACTCATGCCCCGACCTCCTGTAGCGCGTCGATATGTCTGCCGGCGATCTCCTCGGGGGAGGCGTCGCCGATGACGCGACCTCCCTGGAGCACCAGCACCCGGCCCGCGAGGCGCCGGATGATCCGCATGTCGTGGTAGACGGCGAGGACGCTGACGTCCTGGTGCCGCAGGTCCTCGATGAGTTCCAGCGCGTGTTCGCGGTTGGCGGGATCCAGCGCGGAGACCGGCTCGTCGAGCAGGAGCAGGTCCGGGGGGCTGACCGTGCCCGCCGCGAGGTTGACCCGCTGCCGTTCGCCGCCGGACAGGACGGCGCAGTCCATGTCCCACAGGACCTCGTCAATGCGCAGCCGCTGCAGCGCGTGCGCCGCGGCGTCGCGCGCCTCGTCGTCGGCCAGCCCGCGACGCCGGGCGGCCCGCGCCACGAGGTCGAGGGGGCCGGTCCGCGGGGGCGCCTGCAGGAACTGCGAGACATACCCGAACCGGCGCCCGCGCAGGCGGGCCATCTCGCGGTCGGGAAGGGCGGTGAGCTCGATCCGCTCGCCCTGGGAGAGGAGGGTGACCGTCCCCGCGTCGGGCAGGTAGGTCCGCACCAGGCAGCGCAGGAGGCTCGACTTGCCGGCCCCCGAGGCGCCCGCCAGGGCCAGGTGCTCGCCGCGCCCGACGTCGAAGGAGACGTCCCGCAGCGAGGTGACGCTGCGGCCGATGGCGTGGACGTGGAAGGTCTTGTCCAGGTGGCGGACCTGGAGGACCGGGTCGGGTCGGACGGTGGGGTCCATGGTCTCCCTCAGCTATGCGCGGCGGCGACCAGCCGCTGGGTGTAGGCGTCGTGGGGGTCGGCGAAGAGCTGGTCGGTCAGCCCCGTCTCGATGACGCGCCCCGCGCGCATCACCAGCGCGCGGTCGGTCAGGGCGCGGATCACCCCGAAGTCGTGGCTGACGACCACGACCGCGATGTCGCGCTCGGCGATGAGCTCACGCAGCAGATCGAGTACGCCGGCGGCGACGGAGGCGTCGAGTCCGGTCGTCGGCTCGTCGAGGAGAAGCACCTCGGGGTCGCTGGCGAGCGCCTTGGCGATCTGCACGCGCTGGCGCATGCCGCCGGAGTAGGTCCCGACGACGTCGTCCATCCGGTCCAGCGGCACCTCGACGCGGTCGAGCAGCGCCGCAGCGCGCTGGCGGATGTCCCAGTACGAGCGCCAGCCCGCGGCCGTGAGCCGGTCGGCGATGTTGCCTCCGGCGCTGATCCGCAGGTCGAGCCCCAACGCCGGATCCTGGTGGACGACGCTCATGACGCCGATCCGCAGCGCCCGCCGCTGCGTGGCGTGAGGTCCAGGACGTTGTCCCGGCCCCGACCTACGGCGGCCAGGTGGACCGACCCTGCGGTGGCCTCCTCATCGCCGATGATGCAGCGCATGGTCGTGGACTTGCCCGACCCGGACTCGCCGATGATCCCCAGCGCCTCGCCCGGCGCCACGTCGAAGTCGACGCGGTCCACCGCCACGACGCCGGTGCCGCCGAATCCGCCCGGGTAGACCTTGCGCAACCCGGCGACCTTGAGCGCCCACTCCTCACCGTCCGCGACGGCCCCGCTGGCCGAGGCGTGAGTGAGCCCGGACCGGCCGACCAGGCGGATGCCCGCGCTGCGGACCCGACGCGCGGGGTCGGGGAACCAGCGGCGCGGCACCCGCGGCGCATGGCGTTGCCGGTCGGCTTCGCCCTCGACCACCCGGTCGCACCACTCCGTGTCGGAGCACGCCCAGGTGCCGTGCGGGGTCTCCACGAGGTAGGTCCCCTCGCTGCCGCACCGCTCGCAGGTGGCCCCGTCCACGTATTCGACCTCGAACGGCACGTCATCGAACGTCACCGGCTCGACGGTCGTATGCGGCGGGACCGCATACAGCTTCTTGTCGCGACCGTGCGACAGGAGCGTGAGGTGCTCCGCGTCGTGCAGCGCGGGGACGTCCCACCGCGGGATCGGGCTGGGCGCCATGAGGTAACGCCCATGAACCAGCACCGGGTAGCCGGAGCTCTGGTTCACGACGCCGCCGGTGACGAGGTCCTCGTACATGGCGACCCAGATGCGGGAGTAGTCCGCCTCCGCGTGCATCCGGCGGCATTCCCGCACCGACTTCTCCACGGACCGAAGCGGCTCGCTGACCGGGACCTGAAGCACGAGCGTCTGCCCGCAGTCCAGCGGCTCCTCGGGCACCCGGTGGCGCGATTGGACGACGGTCGCCGCCCTCGTGTCGTCGGTCGTGGGGCAGCCCAGGCTCGCGGCGATGAGGCGGCGCAGGTTGACCGCGTTGACGCCCTCGTCGTCGCCCTGGTCGATGACCTTGAGCGTGTCGTCGGGGCAGCCGATCGCCATCGTGACCTGCAGTCCGCCGGAACCCCAGCCGCGGGCCACCGGCATCTCCCGGGACCCGAACGGCACCTGGTGGCCCGGGATGCAGACCGCCGCCAGCAACGCCCGGCGGACCTCCCGCTTGCCCTGTTCGTCCAGGACGACCGGGCGCCCGTCGGCGTCCTCGTCCAGTCGCTTCGTCAGTTCCCGCACGCTCATCGCTCGTCCCTCCCGCTGATCGCCGGCTCGACGACCTGCTGGGCCTCCCGCGCGGCCATAGCTCGGTCCACCTGCGAGGTGAACGTGACGTAGTGCGGCAGCTTGAGGTGTTCGAGGAAGCCGTTGGAGGCCAGGCCGTCGGTCGTGAGCATCAGGATCTGCTGCAGCGCATCGCCCTCGCGGGTGCCCTCCGCGCGGCTCGCGGACAGGTCGAGGATCGAGCCGGCGATGGCCTTGCGCTCGTTGCGGCCGAGGGCCATGGCGTACCCGAGTTCGAAGCGGGAGGCGTCCTCCCCGCGCTCGTCCAGGTGCGCGACGCACTCGCAGTCGGTGACGCGGACGCGACCGATCGTGACCTCGCCGCCGGTGAGGGGGTGGGTGACGCGTACGGGCAGTCGCCCGTGCCGCACGTCCCCCAGCGTGACGTGCTCGTTGGCGTAGCCGTCGGGCCCGAGGATGGACCGGTACCACAGGTGGACCAGCCCTCCGGTCTCCGCCATCGCGATGGCCGACAGGACCGCGGAGCGCGGCGCCGGCAGATGCACCGGCTGCAACGCCAGGTCGGCGGGTTCCGGATCGCCCGGGTCGCGCCGGTCCACGAGCAGCTCGCGCCCGCGCAGCACCTCGCTGTAGCGCGGCGGCGCCTCGTCCGGGAGTGGGTCGGCCGGCACCCGCGCGTCCAGGACGGCGCGCATCTCCGACGTCCGCGGCAGGGGATCATCGTCGCCGGGTCCGCGCAGAAGCCGCGCCGAGTAGTCGGCGGTGTCGCCCAGCAGCTGCGGCCCGAGTGGCTCCCGGGTGGCCGGTACGACGCGGCGCAGCACCTCCATCTCGTCCGGGACCATCGCGCGGCTGAGGCCGAGACGCGGCATGGTCGACCGGTGCGCCCGGAGCAAGTGGACCGCCTCGGCCATGTCCCCGCCGGCCTGAGCCAGCGCCGTCGCCGCCATCGCTTCATCCCACAGGCCTGCTTCACCCATGAGCTGGTCGATCGAGGCGGGCATGAGCGCGGCGACCTGAGCCGGGTCGATCTCGTCGATTCCCGCGCGCTTCCGATCCGCGGCGCGCAGGTCCTCGGCCGCGAGGATCGCCGCCGTGCCGCCCTTGGAAGTCCCTGCGTAGCTCACGAGGTCACCTCCACGCGCGTGGTGCGCGGCAGGCCCGCCATCCGGCCCTGCGGATCCACCAGCAGCAGGTCGAACCCCAGGGGGTAGTCCAGCGCCTCGGCCCGGGCTGCGAGCAGGTCGTCGCCCAGACCGTCGACGGTCAGCTCCGCGACGTCCCGGATTCCCGGGCCGGTGAGGCGCAAGAGCCGGCCTGCGCCGGCACCCACGCTCTCGACTCCGACGACGAGGAGCGCGGCCGTGTGTGGCTCCAGGAGGGTGCCCCGATGCAGTCCCAGCAGGCCCTCACGCCGCGGTGGCTGGAGGGCGAGCACCAACCTGGCCTCTTCGTGTCCAAGGATCGGCGCATGGGTGAGCGCCGCGACGCGCGTGATTTCCTCCACCGCGGCGTCGTCGCCCGGGAGCGCCGCCAGGGGGGTCAGCAGATCGGAGAGCACCAGGACGGGAGCGCTCGCGATCGAACACTCGGACGCGCCCGCATCGCAGCGATCGGCGAAGACGGCGGCCAGATCGCGGACCACCCCGGGTTCGGCGAGAACCTCCAGGCAGCGCCGGAAGACCTGGGCGCGGTCGGCGGCGGTGATCAGCCGCGGGACACGACCGACGATCCGGGTTTCGACCGTCATCACAGCACCTCCTCGAACTCGACGATCGTGGGGCGAAGCCGCGCCCACTCGGCTTCGCGGGCCTCCCGGCGGGAGCGGTCCGCGCCCTCGCACAGCAGCGCGACCGTGTGCGCGTGCGCGCCGCCCCGGGCCAACTCCGCCTCGCACACGGCCTGGGCGAGTGCGGCCACCCGGTGCGAACCGGGCCTCATCGACCACCCGGCCTCTCCGTCCAGCTCCACCTCTGCCGTGCTGACCACCAGATCGGCGAGCTGGAAGCGGTGCCCGCAGACGGGTTCGCGGGCCACCAGGACGACGCTGCCCGTCTCGGGCCGACGTGTGACCACCAACTCCGACGGGCCGGCCAGGATGGCATCGGCCAAGGCCACGAGCTCCTCCGCGTCGGCGATCGCCAGCAGCCCGGCGTAGTCCTCGCGGGTTCGGCGCGGACCCGCACCACTCTTGCCGCTCATACGTTCTCCCTTCGAATTCCAGGAGCCAGCCTGGACGCGCGGGGTGGTCGGGCTCTGGCGCAGCAGAAGCCGCGCCGTGAACGTCCCGGCACGATCACGCTCACTCGTGCGAGGAGTCGCCGCCCCGTTCACCGTCGCTTCGCGGTTCGCGCTGGTCGAAGACCATCCGGATGACGTCCATTCGTGAGTAGTTGTGGCTCACGACCAGCGGGGCGCCGCTGCGGCGGTCGCGAAGGAGAGAGTCGACGCGCCAGGCCAAGTGCGCGGGTGGCAGGTAGAGGTGGCGCAGGACCTCCGAAGGCGGCGTCTCCACGGTCCCGCGGCACTGCGCGCGGTAGGGCACGGCGCGGGCTGCTCGCAGTATCTCTTCGACGGACTCGATGACCTTCAGCGCGACGGCGACCTCGTCGAGCACCCCGGGGGCGAAGTATTCGCGCAGATGCACGGCCGGCCGCTCGTCAAGGTGGCCGACGCGCACGACCTCGGCGAGGGGGGTCCCCGGCGCGATGCCCAACCAGTCCGCCACCCAGGTGGGCGCCTCGACCGTGCGCACGGACATGGGCTGTGTCCGCACGGTCCCGCCGGCCGCCTCGATCGTCTGATGCAGGGAGGGGCGTGCCGACACCGAGACCACGTACTCGTAGGGCCTGCTCACAAACGTGCCGGCGCCGTGCCGCCGATGGACGAGAAGCCCGCTCTCGAGTCGGTCCACCACGTGCCGGGCGCGCGAGCGCGGGATCCCGAAGCGGGACACGATCTCCGCCTCGCTCGGTGCGCGGGAGCCCCGCGGGAGACAGGCGATCTCCTGGACGAGCACGTCGACGACGGAGGCGGGATTGCCCGCCTCCGTGCCCGGCGCCGGTGTCCCCGTACTCATCGCAACGCCCGACGGATGGCGACCGACAGACCCTCGACGAGCAGGACCGTCGCGAGGATCGCGATCATGATCGTGGTGATCACGTTGTATTCCGCGACCCGCGCCGCGTTGAGCAGCAGGAAGCCGATGCCGCCGGCTCCGACCACGCCGAGCAAGGTCGCCGATCGCACGTGATTGTCGAGGATGTACATCACGTGCGACACCACGGCGGGCAGGACCTGTCGCACGGTCGCGGCCCAGAACACCTGCGTCCGGGTGGCCCCCGCCGCGCGCAATGCCTCCTGGACCCGGGTGTCGGTCTCCTCGATCGAGTCGGCGACCAGCTTGCCGAGCATGCCCACGCACCCCACCGCCAGCGCGAGCGTCCCGGCGACGCCGCCAAGGCCGGTGATGACGACCATGATGATCGCGAGGATGACCTCGGGGATCGCCCGGACGGCCACGATGAACATGCGGAAGCCCGTGTTCAGGAGGCGGTTCGGATAGACCGTACGCGCCGCGAAGACACCCGCCGGGATCGCCAGGATCGCGCCCAACAGCGTCGAGGCCAGCGCGATCTGGATGGTGACGAGCATCCCCTGCGCGATGACCGGCAGGATGTCGCCGGTCGCGGGCGGCAGGAAGTACGACAGCGTGACCGGGAGCTGGCCCAGGCCACTCACGAACGACCCCAGGTCGATGCGCGCCCCGAACCAGGACGCCACCAGAAGGGCGAGGCACGCGACGAGGCCGAGGGCGCGCATCACGCGCCGCACCGTCCACGGCGGCGAAAGGCGCTCCCGCCCCTGCGCGGCCGACTCGGGCACCGCCGTGAGCACCGGCGGGGAGGATTCCCTCGTCGGCTCGGGGGGCTGCGCCGGCCGGGCGAATGCCCAGCCGCCGGGTGAGGAGGATCCGGCCGGGGTCCCCTCCTGGCGCGACGCCCTCCTGCGACGCAGCCGTCGACGCGTCGACCGCTCCCCGCGCAGCGATGCGCGGATGGCGCCGGACAGCAGTTCCACGGCGAGACATACGCCGAGGACGATCAGGGCGAGCGCCATCCCGCGCTGGTACTGCAGCGAGCGCAGTGAGTTGGCCATCGCCAGGCCGATGCCGCCCACGCCGACGTAGCCGAGCAGCACCGAGGTCCGCAGGTTGATGTCGATGCGGTAGAGCCCGATCGAGACCAGGTGGGGCGTCCACGCGGGCACGTACCCGGTGAGGATCCGCTGCAGCGGCGCCACGCCCTGCGCCCGAAGGGCGTCATGGGGACCCGGCGGGAGGGTCTCCAGCGAGTCGGCGTAGAGGCGCCCCACCATCCCGACCGAGTGCAGGCCCATGGCGAGGACGCCCGGCAGCCCGCCCAACCCGAACAGGCGGAAGAACACGATCGCCAGCACCATGTCCGGGATCGCCCGCGCGAGCACGATGAGGAACCGCGCGCTGGCGCGGGCCCCACGCCCGGGGGAGGTGTTCCACGCGGCGAGCATCGCCAGCGGGATCGCCAGCGCCACGCACAGCGCCGTGGCGAGGATGACGATCGACATGGTCTCCCACACCATCGGGACGACCTCGGCCAGCGGCGGGAAATCCAGCGGGAACATCCGCGAGACGAACACCCGCGCGTTGTCGAGGCTGTCGACCAGGCTCGCGAGGTTGATGCGCAACTCGACCATGGACCAGATCGAGGCCGCGAACAACGCGGTGATGATGCCCCAGGCCGCGAGCGTTCCGAGTCGGGGGGCCGGACGAGGAGGCGGCGCCCACCCGGCGCCGACGCTCGCGTCGGCGTCGGCGTCGGGCGGTGCGTCGCCGGTGGTCGCGGTGGTCACTGAGCCGCGGCGAGTTCGAGCTCGCCGGGATGGTCCGGCACGGCAGACACCTGCGAGTAGATGCGCAGGACGTCCGCCTCGGCGATCTCGTCGGTGCGCTGGTCGAGGACCACGCGCCCCGACCGCAGGCCGACGAGCCGGTCCGCGAAGCCCATCGCGAGCTCCACCTGGTGGAGGCTGCAGATGATCGTGAGGTTCTCCTCGCGACGGATCCGTCCGAGTAGTTCGATGACCTGCTGGCTGGAGACGGGGTCCAGCGATGCGACCGGCTCGTCGGCAAGGAGGATCTCCGGGCGCTGGATCAGCGCCCGAGCGATGGCGACGCGCTGTTGCTGACCGCCGGAGAGCGTGTCGGCCCGCTGGTGTGCCCTGTCGGCCAGCCCGACGCGGTCGAGCTGCTCGAGTGCCTCCCGGCGGACCGCTTTCGGATAGGTGAGCAGCGTCAACCGCGGGCCGCGCAGCGATCCAAGCCTGCCGGCGCAGACGTTCTCCCACACCGACATCTCTCGGACGAGGTTGAAGGTCTGGAAGATCGATCCGATACGCCGACGCACGCGGCGCAGCTCCCGCTCGCTCGCCGTATCGATCCGCTTGCCCAGGCACGTGATCTGACCGGACGTGGGCTGCTGCAGGCCGTCGATGTGGCGCAGGAACGTGGACTTCCCGGAGCCCGACAGCCCCAGCAGCGCGGTGATCTCGCCGCGCCGGATGTGAAGGCTCACGTCATCCAAACCCTTCACGCTCTCGGTGAAGGCCTTCGTCACGTGCTCGAACGAAACGACCGTGGGGTGCGGCTCCTCGCGAGGCGCGGTCGGGCCGTCCGTCGGACGAGCATGGCGCATCACGTCGGATTGCATGCCGCCGCCTTCGTCGCGTCGCAGACCTTCCGGACCGGGTCGTACGTCGCGTCCGTCACCGGGACGTAGCCGTATGTCGCGTCGCCGGGCATCGTGCACGACCCTGCGCTGCAGATCCCGTTCGACGTCATGAAGTCGACGTTGGCCTTGTCCTTGAAGACGGCCCGCAGCTTGTCCTGCGTGGCCTGGTCCAACGTGCTCGTGTTCATGGCGAGCGGCGAGCCGGGGATGACGTCCGAGGTCCAGATCTGCACGAGCTGGCCCTCCTTGAGCTGCCCCTTCTTGAGCAGGTCGGGGACCATCGTGTCCTGCGCGAAGCCCGCGTCGCACTGGCCCGTGCTGGTGGAGATCATCGACGCGTCGTGCGCTCCCGCGAAGATCTGCGTCAGGTCCTTGGTGGGGTCGATGCCGACGTCGAGCAGCCCCGCGCTCGGCACCAGGTTGCCCGACGTCGAGGCGGGGTCGACGAAGCACACCTTCTTGCCCTTCGTGCCGGCGAGGTCCTTGATGCCGGTCTCGGGTCGCGTCCACGCGGTGGAGTGGTAGCCCGGCTTGTCGCCCTTCTTCTTGATGCCCGCCCCGAGGGGCTCGATGGACACACCGGAGTCCTTGGCGATCTTGTACGAGAACGGTCCGTAGCCGGCGATGTCGATCTTGCCGGCCCGCTGCCCCTCGATGACCGCGGCGTAGTCGGTGGCGTCCTGGTATTGGACCTTCTTGCCCGTCTCCTTCTCCAGGAGGCGGACGAGGTGGTCCAACTGGCTCTGCAGGCTCTGGCTGTTCTCCGAGGGGACCGCCGCGAAGACGATGGTGTCTGCGTCGTTGCCGGCGCCCGTGTCGCTGGACGCGGCCCCCGGCGAGGCGGCGCTGTCGCCGCAGCCCGCCAGTGCGGCGGCCAACGCGGTCACCGCGACGGCGACGGTCACGGGTCGCGGAAGGGCGTGGATGTGCATGGTGAGGGCCTCCCCTGGTCACGGGTCCATCGCACTACCGGGCGGCGGACACTGACCTCACCCGACCAGAGGGGATCGATACTCGCGTGGCACGCGCGTGAACGCTCCCCGACGACGCGCCGAAGGTTTGCAGGCAGTGGACGCACGTGCGGGCGGCCGCGTCGACGGGCGGCTTCCTCCACGTCGCGCGGTCGACCTAATGGCGACCGCTCGCGGGGTCCCCCCAGCCCTGCGGTCCCTCGCTGCCGGCCGGGTACTCCTCCAACGGCACCTCGCCCGCGCGCCACGCCGCCACGACCGGGTCGCAGATCCTCCAACACTCCTCGACGACGTCGGCGCGCACCGAGAGCAGCGGGTTCCCGTCGAGAATGCCGGCGAGGATCTCCCCGTACGGACGGACCTGGCTCTCCCCGATGTGCGCGCTCATCCGGGCCTCCCCGAGCGCCAACGGATTGACCCCGCCGTTCGTCGCGATGCGCAGGTCGAGGCGCTCGGGCGACAGATCGAGGATCAGCCGGTTCGGCGGGGCGGTGCCACCGAGGCCCTCGGGGATGAAGGGGACGGGGCGGAACGTCACCACGATCTGCTTGCGGTCGGCGGCCAGGGCCTTGCCGCTGCGGAGCAGGAACGGGACTCCGGCCCACCGTCGGTTGTCGATCAGGAGGTCGAGCTCGGCCAAGGTCTCGGTCCCTCGGTCGGCGTCCACGCCGGGTTCGTCCACGTACGAGGGGAGCTCGCGCTCGCCGACCCGACCGGCGGTGTACCGGGCGCGGCGCGACGCCGTCGACGCGTGGCCCGCCAGCCGCGTCGCCCGCAGGGCGTGGGCCAGCAGGTCCCGCAGCTCGACGGCGTCGATGCGCGCCGGCTCCTCCATCGCGACCATCGCCATCATCAGCAGCAGATGGCTCTGGAGCATGTCGATGAGGGCGCCGGCCCCGTCGTAGTACCCCGCCCGCCCCTCCAGGCCCAGCGTCTCGTCGACCACGATCTCGACCCGCTCGACGTACTGGGTGCTCCACACCGCCTCGAAGAACTGGTTGGCGAACCGCAACCCGAGCAGGTTGAGCACCTGGGCCTCGCCGAGGAAGTGGTCGACCCGGAAGATCTGGTCCTCGCTCCGGAAGGACGCGAGGAGCTCGTTGAGCTCGCGCGCGCTTGCCAGGTCGTGGCCGAAGGGCTTCTCCAGCGCCAGCCGCAACCCGCCGAGGTCCAGGTGGGCCAAGCCTTCGCAGACGCGCGCTGTGACGGGCGGGGGCAGCGCGCAGTAGAGCACGGACCGGTCCTTGTCCGGCAAGTCCTGCACCAGAGCGGCGAGCTGGTCCCGGTCGGTCAGGTCCGCCTGCCGATACCGGCTGGCGTCGGCCACTCGCCCCGCCAGGTCGGGATCGCAGCCGCCCCGCGTCAGGCACTCGCGGACTCGCGCGCTCCAGTCCTCGTCGCCCAGCTCCTGCTGCGCCGCGCCCCAGACCATGACGCGACGCTCCGGCTCAGCGGCGAGGAGAGTGCCCAGGCCGGGCAGAAGAAGACGCCGGGTCAGATCTCCAGACCCTCCGAGGATCACCAACGTGGTCGGGGTCGAGGTGTTCACAGAGTTCCCCTTTCGCGAGACGCGAGACGCGGGGCGTGCAGCCCGGTCGGCGGCGGTCCGTGACGTTCAGCGTGGCAGCACGGCGAGCATGCCGCATCCGCGCGGTGGTTCGTTCCTGGACCCGGACGCGAGCTCATGGGCGTGAGCCCTTCTGGGCACGAAGACGACCCACCTATGGTCGACATATGCCGTCGACCCGCTCCACGGATCTGTCGTACCGCCAACGCGTCCGCGCTGCCCTCTCGCCCACCCGGCCGGCCTCCGTCGCGGCGGCGCTGCTGGCCGCGGTCGCCGTGGGCCTCTGGGGTTGGCGCGCCGGCCATCTCGTGATCGCGGGTGCCGCGGCGCAGTCGTGGCGCGCGTTAGGCGTCAACCTACTGGTCGCCGCCGTAGTCGGGCTGGTCCTGGCGTCGGTGATCACCCTGGTCGCCGCGCTGGCCCGTCGGCAGGCCCCCTGGCTGCTGCTGTGGTCGCTGCTCAGCTCGGCGGTCCTGCTCGCCACGATGGGTGCCGCCGCGGCGGTGCACGCCTGGTGGGCGCTCGCCCTGATCGTGCTCGTGGCCGTGCCGGTGGTGGGCGCGCTGATCGGTGCGCTGTCCGGGCGGCCCCGACGGCCGGGCCGTCGCCGCGTCGTGGCAGGGGTCCTCGCCGCCGCGGTCCTCGTCGCGACCGTCGGTTTCCTCGCGTGGCCGGGGGGCGAACCGCCCGTCACCGTCGGGACCGCGGCCGACTCCACCACGAGGACGATGCCGGATCCGCGCGAGCGCGGCCCGTACGAGGTGCGTGAACTCCGGTATGGGTCGCAGCCGGGCGCTCCCGGATCCAGGCCGACGACCGACGTCGCCGATGCCCCCGATGGTTCCGGCGCGCCCATCGAGCGACTCGTGACGACGCCGGCCGACGCCTCCCGCCTGGTCGCCGGCTGGCCGCGGTCCTTGTCGGACGCCTGGGGATTCGACGCTTCGACGCTGCCCGTCGACGCCACGGTCTGGATGCCCGCGGGCCCAGCGGAGGGAGGGCAGCGCTTCCCCCTCGTCCTGCTCGTCCACGGTCAGGGCACCGTCGCGAACTCGCGGGAAGGGCTCGCCTACCTCGGCGAGCACCTCGCCAGCCGCGGGTACGTCACCGCTTCGATCGACCAGGGATTCCTCGCTCCCGGAGTGCTCGGCGGCGAGATTCGGGGCCTGGACGCGGCGCGGTCGTGGCTGATCCTGGAGCACCTGCGTCGCTGGCGGGACTGGACGCACGGCACCGGCACGCCGTTCGCCGGGCAGGTCGACCTGGGCCGCGTCAGCCTTCTGGGGCATTCGCGCGGCGGGGAGGCGGCCGCGACCGCCGCGCACGTGAACACTCTTCCGGCCTGGCCCGGAGCCCCGGAGCTGTCGGCGGCCACCGGGAGCACGGTCTCGACGGTGATCGCGCTCGCCCCGAGCGACGGCCTCTACCGGCCCGGCGGCCGGTCCACGCCGCTGGCGGGGGTCAACTACCTGACGATCGCCGGCTCGTACGACGCGGACGTGCTCACCTTCGCCGGCGCGGCCCAGTACGACCGCGCCGAGCCCGCCGCGGGGCAGGTGAAGGCGGCCGTCCTGCTGGAGGGCGCCAACCACAACCAGTTCAACACCCGCTGGGGCCGTCACGACGCGGCCGTCGGAGCGGCCGCGTACGCGCTGTCCACCCGGTCGCTCATCACACCCGAGGAACAGCAGGGGCTCGCCACGGCGTACGTCACGTCGTTCCTGGACCTCACCGTGCGGGGCGAGGCGGTTCACCGGGCCGCCTTCGACGCCCCGGCCAGCGCGCCGTGGGACCCGCGCGTGCGGACCAGGCAACAGTTCGCCGCCGGCGGCGCGATCCCGCTGGCCCTGGAGGGGGAGGCGGCCGAGGTCCTGCTGCCGACGCGCGCCGGAACCGCCGGTACGAAGGTCCGCTGGTTGACCGGGCAGGACGCCCGGCTCCAGCTCGGCACCGTCGGGCCCGCCCTCGCCGTCGCCGCCGCAGGCCGGGACGCGCGGATCCGGGTCGACCTTGCCGACGGGACCCCCGCGGGGGAAGACCGCCCGACCCTCGCGCCGATGATCGAGGCGGCCGACGCGAGCGGCCGACGCGTCACCGTACCGTTCGCTGCCGAGGTGCCCCCTCCCCTGCCTGGGCAGTTCATCAAGTTCGCCGCCCTCATGCCCTCGCCGAGCAGCGAGCCCACGCTGTCCACCTTCTCCGTGCCGCTCGCGGACCTCGCGGCCGCAGGCCTCGACCCGACCCATCTGACCGAGGCGGCGATCGTGCTACCGGAGACCGGCAGCGGCGGCGTCTTCCTCGACAACGCCGCGATCAGCGCCTCACCGGCGAGCTGACGAGGCGCCCGCGCGGGATCACGGCTCAGCGCGCGGCGGCGCGGCGGCCACCAGCAGGGCCACGTCCAGGAGCGCGATCGCGAGCACCGCCCGGAACGGCCAGGGCCCGCCCGCGCGCAGGGTCACGGCGGCCGCCCCCGCCACCGCGACGGACAGGGCCGCGCCTGCCGGGATGCCGAGCCCGCCCTGCGCGGCGATGATGACGAAGGACAGCGCCACCGTCGCCGCCGCGCACGCGCGGAGCCCGGCCTCGCCGATCCGGTGCGGGAACCCGCGGACGTCGGTGGCCGCGTCGGCGGCGAGATCGGGCAGGACGTTCAGCAGGTGCGCCGCCGCGCCGAGGAACGCGCCCGCGAGGCCCATCCACCAGGGGGCGGGCGCCGGGACGCTCGGATCCGAAAGCGAGACCACGTGAGGCAAGGACCCGAAGGCCAGCAGGTACGGCAGCAGCGACAGCACCGTCCGCTTGAGCCCGAGGTGTAGGCCCAGCCCGACCCCACCACCAGGCAGAGGTGGACGGCGGCCGCCTCCCACCCGCAGGCGAGCGAGGTCGCCAGGCAGACCAGCCCCGCGGCCAACAGGGCGCCCCGGACCAGGCCGACGGGTGCCCCCTCCCGGGCGAGGGGCTTGTCGTCCCGCCCCACGGAGCGGTCACGCCCCGCGTCGAGGAGGTCGTTGGACCAGCCGATCGTGAGCTGGCCGGCGAAGACCGCCACGGTCACCAGGACTCCCCGCTCCCAGGGCAGCCCCATGGACAGGCTCAGCAGCGCGGCCAGGGCGCTCACCACAAGGGTGGGGCCGGCGTGGCACGTGGCCACCAGGAATCGGACGCGGGACCGGACCACCTGGGCAGCCTACGAGGGCGGGCGCCGAGCGTGCGCGCCGTCGTGGGCGTGGTCCCAGGCCAGCGCAACCCACAAGAGGCCATCACCGAGGCGTTCGCCGCGGCGGTCGGGGCGGACGCATCGGCGACGCGTTCGGTGCTCGACCGCATCCACGCTAACGCGGGCGTGGAGACGCGGCACCTGGTCCTGCCCCTGGAGCGCTACGCGCACCTGGGCAGCTTCCGCGAGGCCAACGACGAGTTCATCCGCCACGGCGTGGACCTGGGCGCCCGCGCCTTGGGCGAGGCACTCGACCGCGCCGGACTGCGCGCCGACGACCTCGACCTGTTGGTGACGTGCACGGTGACCGGGCTCGCGGTCCCCTCGCTGGACGCCCGCATCGCTGCGAGGCTCCGCCTGCGCGACGACGTCCGACGCCTGCCCATCGTCGGACTTGGCTGCGTGGCCGGCGCCGCGGGCGTGGCCCGCATCCGCGACCACCTCACCGGGCACCCGGCCCACGTCGCGGCGCTGGTCTGCGTGGAGTTGTGCAGCCTGACCCTGCAGCGGGACGACCTCTCCG
Source organism: uncultured Austwickia sp. (assembly GCA_934678955.1). The sequence continues at coordinate 18,538 of CAKUSI010000019.1, forward strand.
CCGCAAACCTCGTCGCCTCCGGGCTGTTCGGCGACGGCGCCGCGGCGGTGCTGATGACCGGTGCCGACGTGGGCGGCGCGGGAGACGCCGCCCGTACGGCTCTCGTCCGGCCCGACAACCGTACGAATCCCCCTCCGCCCGCCACCCATACGTGTTCCTCCGCGGGCCCGACGCTGCGCGTGCTGGACAGCCGCAGCCGGCTCTACCCGGACACCGAGCGCGCGATGGGCTGGGACGTCGGCGACAGCGGGCTGCGGATCGTGCTGGGGGTCGAGGTGCCCGAGCTCGTCGCCGCCCACGTGGGGGCCGACGTCGACGGCTTCCTCGCGACGCATGGGCTGCGGCGCGAGGACATCGCCTTCTGGGTCGCGCACCCCGGCGGGCCGAAGGTGCTGGAGGCGCTCCAGGTGGCCCTGGGCCTGGACCGGGAGGCGCTCGGCGTGACGTGGCGCTCGCTCGCGGCCATCGGCAACCTCTCCTCGGCCTCCGTGCTGCACGTGCTCGCCGACACCCTCGCCACTCGCCCGCCCGCACCCGGCTCCCTCGGGATGATGCTCGCGATGGGCCCGGGTTTCTGCCTGGAGATGGTGCTCCTGGAGGCCGCCGCATGACGCTGCCCCTCTATGCACTGGTCCTGGCGCTCGTCGCCGCCGAACGGATCGTCGAGCTGGTCGTCTCCCGGCGCAACGCGGCGTGGTCGTTCGCCCGGGGCGGGCGGGAGCACGGACGCGGGCACTTCCCCGCGATGATCGCGCTGCACGGCCTGTTCCTGCCCGCCTGCCTGCTCGAAGCGTGGCTCCGCGGTCGGGCCGCGCCGCCCTGGTGGCCGGTGGCGCTGGCGGCCGCGATCGCCGCGCAGGTGCTGCGCTGGTGGTGCATCCGCACGCTCGGGCCCCGCTGGAACACGCGGGTCATCACCGTCCCGGGGCTTGCGCCGGTCCACGCGGGGCCGTACCGCGTCCTGCGCCACCCCAACTACGTCGCCGTGGTCGTCGAGGGCGTCGCCCTCCCCGCGATCCACGGCGCCTGGATCACGGCCGCGGCCTTCACGTTGCTCAATGCCATGCTGCTCACCGTGCGCATCCGCGTCGAGGAGGCCACGCTGGACGACGCCGCCCGTTCCGCGCCTCCGCCGTGAGCCGCCCCGAGAGCGCTGCCGCGGCACGGGGCGGACGCGACGATGCGGTGCGGCGCGCTGATCTCGCGGTGGTCGGCGGTGGGCCGGTCGGGCTGGTCACGGCCTTGTATGCCCTGGCGGTCGGGTGCTCAGTGACCGTCGTCGACCCCGGTCCGGTGCCGCGGGACAAGGCCTGCGGCGAAGGGCTCATGCCCGCCGGTGTCGCCGCGCTCGCCGGGCTGGGGATCGACCCGGACGGGTGCGCGCTGCGCGGCATCACCTACCTCGACGGGCGGCACCGAGTGAGCGCCGACTTTCCCGGAGCGCCCGGGCGCGGCGTGCGCCGGACCGTGCTGCACGCGGCGCTCGCCGAGGCGGCGGAGGAGCGAGGCGCTTGCCGGATCCGGTCCTCCGTCGTCGCGCTGGCCCAGGACGATCACGGGGTGCAGCTGACGCTCGCCAAGGGCGGCATCCTGCGGGCCCCATACGTCATCGCGGCCGACGGCCTGCACTCCCCGACCCGACGACGACTCGGTCTCGAGGGGTCGCGCCCGGCAGTCCCAGGCCGGGTACGACGCGCACGCCGGCACGGCCTCGTCCGCCACGTGCGGATCGCGCCGTGGACCGATCACGTGGAGGTGTTCTGGGGGCGGGAGGCCGAGGCGTACGTGACCCCGGTGCGGCCTGACCTGGTGGCGGTGGCCTTCCTGACGTCGACGCGAGCGCCGTGGGACGTGCTGCTGGGCGCCCTGCCCGCGGTCGCCGAGCGCGTGCGGGGCGCGCCGCGCGAGGGACGGGATCTCGGCGCGGGGCCTTTCGGGGTCGCCACGCGCTCGCGGGTGGCCGGCAGGGTCCTCCTCGCGGGGGACGCGAGCGGCTACGTGGACGCCCTGACCGGGGAGGGCCTGAGCACCGGATTCCTGCAGGCGGGAGCCGCGGTGGCGGCGGTCCTGGCGGGGGATCCATCGTCGTACGAGCAGTCCTGGGCCACGATCATGCGGACGCCGAACCGCCTCACCACCGCGCTGGTCCGGGCCGCGCAGCACCCGGGATCGCGACGCTTGGTCGTCCCTGCAGCCGCTGCGATGCCTCGCGTCTTCGAAACCCTCGTGGGTCTGGCCGCGGGCGACCCGGCCGGCCGACGCCGTTGACTACCGCCCTCCGCGATGGGTTCGAGACCCCACGGGGCCTGGGAACCCTGCCCGCCCGCCAACGGCCCACCCTCAGCTTCGCGCCCGGGACTTCGATCACGCCGCCGACCCGAGCTGGAGCTCGACCATGAGGATCTCCACCGGCCCGTCGGTCATCTTCACGATCGCGGTGCGCAAGCCCTCCCACAAGCGCGGGTGCCGCCGCTGATAGTCCCGCAGCTCGCGGGCGCTCTCGTCGGCATCCAGCAGCCGTGCGCTCGCGGGGACATTCCGGCGTCGGCCCACGCTGACGGCGCAGCGGGGATTCGCGGCCAGGTTCCGGTACCACTGGGCGTTGCGGCCGAATCCGCTGGCGATGAGATAGCGGTCCTTCGCAGGGTGGTCGACGACCTCGAGGACGACGTAGCGCGGCCGGCCGCTCGTCCGACCGACGTGTTCGAGCATCAGCATGCGGTGCCCGAAGACCCACCCGAGTCCCCGCCGATACAGGGGGATCGGAGATTTTGCCCATCGCGGGCGAGAGAGGAACCCCGCCAGCGCAGTGCTGAGGATGTCCATGCGGCACCGTACTTCCGCCCACCCGAGCGCGCACCCGCTGGGCCGCCCCCCCGTGCTCGGCGTTCGTTCCGCGCGCGACCAGGGCGCCGAAAGGGACAGGCGTCCGCCCGGGTGCGTAGCGCCCATCTGCCCTGGGCTGGTCACGGGCGACCATCCCCGCGAAATGCCTTGAGTTCCGTGAACGTCGGGACGATATGTAACGAAGTTGTGCGTTCAGGAAAGGAGCGTACGGGTGACGACCGCTGCGGCGCTGCCCCAGGGCGAGGAAATACGCCTTGGCGAGCAGGAACTCATCGTGTCCAAGACGGACCTCAAGGGCCACCTCACCTATGTGAACGAGGTCTTCGTCCGCGTGTCGGGGTACGAGCGAAGCGAGCTGCTGGGCCAACCCCACAGCATCATCCGTCACCCGGACATGCCGGGCGCGGTCTTCAAGCTCCTCTGGGACACCATCTCCACGGGGAACGAAATCTTCGCCTACGTCAAGAACGCCACGAAGACGGGCGGCTTCTACTGGGTGTTGGCTCACGTGACCCCCTCGTACGACGCGGCCGGTCGGATCGTCGGCTACCACTCAAACCGCCGCTGCCCCGATCGTGCGGCGATCCGGCGCGTCGAGCCGCTCTATCGGGACCTGCGGCAGATCGAGCGATCCATGTCGCGGAAGGCCGAGGCGGCCGCCGCATCGCTGGCCCACCTTCAGGACACGCTGCGCGGGGCGAATCTCACGTACGAAGAGTTCGTGTGGCGCGTGATCCACGGGCAGAAGACCGGACTGATCGATGAGTAGGCGGCTAGGGATTCGTACGGGGCGTCTGCGGCTGGCGGAGCCCTCGATGGGAGAGCCGGCGAGCCAGTCCACCGCCATAGCGCTGAGCGACGAAGACGCGATGTCCGCGATCGGGCAGGTCCTGACTGCGGCCAGTGCGGGCGACCTGGAGCCGCGCGTCGGACAGCTAGGAGCACGCGACGAATTGGTCGAGCTGGCCCACCGGGTCGACGCGCTGCTCGACGTCATGGACGCGTTCGTCCGCGAGTCCGGCACGGCGCTGGTGGCGGCGTCCGAGGGACGCTACTACCGGCAGGTCCTGACCCGGGGGATGCCCGGCGTCTTCCACCAGGCGGCGGAGCGCATCAACGACGGCCAGGCGCAAATGAAGCGGGCCGCCGAAGAGCTGGCCGCGCGGGACGCCGAGCAGGAGGAGATCGCCGCGGCGGCCAAGGACGTCTCCACGCAACTGGCCGGAGCGGCCACCGAGCTGAGCGCCTCCGCCGACTCGCTGGCTTCGTCCGCGAGCACCGCGGTCACCCAGACCGACCACGCACTGGCGACGATGAGCCGGCTGACGGAGACCAGCCAGCAGATCGACCAGGCCGCCCAGCTCATCTCGGGCGTGGCTGCGCAGACCCGGCTTCTGGCCCTCAACGCGACCATCGAGGCCGCCCGCGCCGGTGAGGCCGGGAAGGGGTTCGAGGTCGTGGCCAAGGAGGTCAAGGACCTGGCGGACGAGACCACGCGGTCCTCGCAGCAGATCGAGCTGCAGGTGCAGGCGGCCCGCGAGGCCGCCGAGGCCGCAGGGCTGGCCATCACCTCGATCTCCGAGGTCATCCGCGAGGTCGACTCCCACGTCGCCGGGATCGCCGACGCCGCGGGAGGTCGCGGGGGGCTCTCCTTCCTGGCGGAGACGTTGCACGAGCAGATCGGTCGCTTCGGCCAGCCATAAGGGGGGCCGTCCGCCACCTGGCCGCCGCGAGCGCGGCGAGGCAGGATGAGGTCGCAACTGGCAAGCGTCGGCAGGCGGTGAGGTCATCGCCGCACGCGCGATGAACCGGGGAGCCCATGAACCGATCTCGTCCCGAGGCCGCATCGGCGGCCCTTCGAGCCTCCGCCGAGAGCGCGGGCGACCCGCGCGTCCTGTGGGATTTGGTCAGCGACGTCGAAGGCTGGGGCGATCGCCTGCCCACGGTGACCGCCGTCCGCCACGTCGGAGGACCGTCGCCTGCGGTGGTCGGTTCGCGGTACGAAGTGCGCCAGCCCGGGCTCCCGACGGCCGTGTACGAGGTGACCGAATGGGACCCGGGCACGACCTTCGTCTGGGTCAACCGATCCCGCGGGCTGGTCAGCACCGCGTGGCATACGGTCACCCCCACGCCCGGCGGGTCGCGGCTCGACCTGGCGTTCGACTGGAGCGGTCCGCTCGCGCCGCTGGCCCGGCTCGTCGGATCGCGCAAGGGACGGCGGCTGGTCGTGACCGAGGCCCGTACGCTGACGCGCCTGGCCGAGGGGTGACCGTACTGCGTTAACTGAGCGGGAGGGGCGCTGCTCTCCCGGGGTCACTGACCCCGGCCTTGACCCGATGTCTCGACCGCGACTCACCCTTCCCGGCGAGGACGCGGCTACAGAGGCTTCTCCGCCGAGAAGCCTCGGTCCACACCGAGGAAGCGAGTCCCCATCGACGACGGGCGGCCCGTGGCCCGTGACCCGTCGCTACCGGTCCGGCCGGGGGAGCGGTGCCCGATCACGGGGTGTGACGCCGCACGGCGTCGCGGGCCCGACTCAGCATCGACTCATCGATGGGCGGCAGCTTCGACTCCAACCGCGCACGCCCCTCGCCGGCGTCGGTGAGCAGCCGTGCGGCCCGATCCATATCCCCGTCGACCGAGGCGAGCACGGCCCGACCCTCCAGGTTCCAGGTGAGGTACAGGGGGTTGCCGATCCGCTCGAAGGCCTGCGCGCCCTCGGCCAGATGCTCTCGGGCAGCGGGGACATCGCCCGTGGCCAACGCGAAATGCCCCAGGATCGTCGTGCACATCGCGATCGCCCACTGATCGGCATACCGCCGGCCCATGGCCAGGGCGCTGCTCGCCAACTCCCTGGCCCGGGCGACATCGCCGAGGTGATACACGACGTACGAGGTTTGCGAATCGAGCTGGCCCACCAGGTGGTCCTCGCCCCGCCGGGCGTAGAGCGCCCGGGATTCCTCGAACACCTCCAGCGCCCGCGGCAGATCTGCGCTGTGCGAAAGGCCGTCGCCGAGGACGCGCAGGGCGTTCGCCAGCCGGCTCGTATCCCCGAGCCGCCGGAAGATCTCCACCACGCGCTCCGCGAGGCGTACCTGCTCGCCATACCGGCCTGCGTGACTTTCCAGCCAGGCGCGCAACACGAGCGCGTCCGCCTCCCGGCCCTCCAGACCCGCGTCGGCTGCCAGCGCCTCGGCCTCGACGAGGATTGCGTTCCCCTCGCTGAACCGACCCAGGAAGATGAGCATGTGCGCGAAGGCGGTCATCGCGATCAGCCGCACCTCGTCGGTGTCCCCCGACTGCTCGGCCATGGACCGCGCGCGGTAGAAATCCTCGGCGGCCAGCTGATAGCGGTTGAAATTGCGCAGATGTGTTTCTCGCGCGATGAGCGCCCGGATCTGCTGCCCGACAGTCCCCGTCGTGGTGGCCAGCTCCACCACCGCATCGGCCAAGCGGGTGCTGGTGGCCGTGTCCCACAGCGCGTCCGCCAGCTGCAGCGCCCCCAGCCGAGCCGCGACGCGCAGCTCCGGATCGAGGCCCTGCGCCGGCGTCGTCCCCGACGGCGAGGCGCGTCTTGCCGACGCCGCCCGGCCCGGAGATGGTGACCAGCTGCACGGCCGGGGTGTCGAGCAGGTGACGGATCCTCGCGCTCCGATTCGCGCCCGATCAGCGGCGTCAGGAACCGCGGTATCGTCGTCCGGGCCGAGAAGGGGCGAGCGGACGTGCCGCGGCGGGCCGAGGAGGAGTCGGCAGCACCTCCTCGCGCGGCGGCGACCAGCTCGCGTTCCCCGGCACCGTCCAGACCGAGGGCGGCCACCAACCGGGCGACGGTCGACAGGCGGGGTGCGCGGCGCGGGTCCCGTTCGAGATCGCTCACCGCCCGCGTACTGATCCCCGCGCGCTCGGCGAGCTGCTCCTGGGTCATCGCCGCGCGGAGCCGGAGGCCGCGCAGCGTCTCGCCGAACGATCTATCGGTCATCGGGCCCCGCAACGGTGGGTCAACGGTGGGCTCTCGGCATGGCGACGGGTGGCGCGGCGACTCAACGGCGAAGAGCCGACAAAGGATACATCGGCGCCGGCATTCACACCCCGACCCGAAAACCTACCCACCGGGACCTCACCGAAACCGAGAAGACAGCCAACACCGTCATCCACAGACTCCGCTGGATCGTCGAACGAGGCGTCGCACATCTCAAGAACTGGAAGATCCTCGCCCACGACTACCGGCCGACCACTCGACACTTTCACCGACACCATCAGCGCAGTCATCGGACTGCACTTTCACCTACAGAGGGGCTGAACAGGCCTCGTTACTTACTCTTAGGCCTCGACGCAGATATTCCTACAATCACTCCAATAAGGAACAGTGTTACTCCTATCATAAGTGCCGAGCGCGAGTTCGGCCCCAAGAACAAACCTATCGAAACCCCCAACCCAATGAGGATCGAAGCCCGATACTGCGTACGCGACACTCGCCCTCTCCCCCTCACGCTCCAGTCTGCACAACGTGCAATTGGGTCCTCATTGCGGAAGATCAGCCCAGCCCATCTCTCTGGGATTGTTCTGCACCCAGCGGCATACGTCCGCGGCTAGGCCCAACATCGGCCGTTATAAGAACTCCAAACGTATTGTGCGTCACGAATTGCTTCGTCGTTTGTTGTGCCACGTGCCTTCCGACGCTCCGAGCCAGACCAGCCCACGTGAACGAAGTCGCAGCCCCGGCCAGAAAGCCAACCACCCCGCACGCGTCCTCGCCCGTGGGGTCGGCGTAATTGCAGGGGTTGGCTGCGGCGTAGAGGTAGGGGTTGGTTTCTTGGTCGGAGGGGTCGGGCAGCAGGGCCTGGTGGAGTTCCGATGAAGGCATCCGCCGCGCCTTCCCCCATCGGTCCGGCAACCACCGGCGTCCAGAGTGGCACCGGCGCCGTATGCGCTCGCGCAAGTATCGGGGCGCAAGTCGGGTCAACCTCACGGGTATTCGCCAGCACTGCGTGACATGCGAGACACGTGGCCCGGCACGCGGAACAACGGTCGTACAGCAGGAAACGCATGTGACGTCGCTACGCTTTCGGCGTGTCCACTGTTTCCCGCCCCAGGCAAACGTTCAGTATGTCGCCCCGCGACCGCAGACCCGGATACGGCTGGGGTCGCATTCTTGCCGCGCTCGCCCTCTTGGCGATTGGCTGCGTCCTCACCCTCAGCCTGGGGTTGGCCTTCGGGCTGAGCGCCACGGGCGAGGCAACGCGGAACGACGGCGTCACCGTGCGGACGGTGATTCAAGGCGCCGGGCCGATCGCGCTGTGGTCCCTGGTCGTCCTCGGGATCGGCGCATCGCTGTTCGGCATGAAGCCGGGCGACTTCTTCGCGTGGACGTCTCGCTTTCGGCTGGGCTTCTTCGGCCAGGCCCTGATCGTCGCCCTGATAGGGCTCGGCCTCTACTGGGGCGTCTTGCTGGCCGTTCAGGGTGCCGGATTCAGGGCCATCACGGGGGGCGTCATCCTCACCGTGCTGGTCGTCCTGCTGGTGCTCCCCCTGCAGGCCACCGCCGAGGAACTCCTCTTCCGGGGCTTCGGCCCGCAGATCATCCAAGGAAAGATCGGCTCCAGCGCGGCCACCTTCTGGCTCACTCACGTGGTCTTCGCGATGCTGTTTGCCTCGCCGCACGGAGGAAGTGGCGTCACCGCCTGGCTCATGTTCATCGTTTTCGGCCTGATCTTCAGCTACGTGACACCGGCGCTGCGGCCACGCAGGGCGTGGGTGGCCGATCGGTGATGCCGATATCGCCAGCACAGATTAGGACAACAGATCCCAGAACTGCTTCCGAGCCGGCATCGCGTGGATCACGATCTCTTCACCACTCTCGAAGACCAGCACGACGGTCTCGAGCAGACGGGTATGGGTGTCGAAGCCGAGACGCAATTGACGATGCGGCCAGTCGTCCTCGTCATCCAAAGGTTCGATCCACTGCGGCCAATCCGCTGCCTGGACAACATCATCATCACTGACTCCGTGTTTGCGAGCGCTCGGGTGAACCTTCACGCCGCAAACTGGGCAAGTGCTCGGCGGATCGCCTCAGAGCGGCTCACGTTTTCGCGAACCGCCACTGCGTCGAGCGCGGCGAGTTCATCA
>CAKUSI010000020.1 GCA_934678955.1 uncultured Austwickia sp.
CCTGGGAGGCGGCGCTCGCCACCGCCGAGGAGCAGGTGCGGGCCGAACACGACGAGGTGACCCAGCTGGGCGGCCTGTACGTGCTGGGCACGGAACGGCACGAGTCCCGTCGCATCGACAACCAGCTGCGCGGACGGTCCGGCCGCCAGGGGGACCCCGGGGAGTCGCGCTTCTACCTGTCGCTGCAGGACGACCTCATGCGGATGTTCAACGCGGCCCTGGTCGACCGGTTCATGACGAGCGCGGGCATGGAGGACTCCGTACCCATCGAGTCCAAGCTGGTGACCCGTTCGATCCAGAGCGCCCAGAGCCAGGTCGAAGGGCGCAACTTCGACATCCGTAAGAACGTGTTGAAGTACGACGACGTGATGAACACCCAGCGCAAGGTGATCTACGCGGAGCGTCGACGGGTCCTCGAGGGCGAGGACATGCACGACCAGATGCGCTACTTCATCAACGACGTGGTCGATTCGTACGTGGGTGCGGCGACCGCCGAGGGCTTTCCCGAGGACTGGGATCTGGACACGCTCTGGACCGCCCTGGGCCAGCTGTACCCGGTGTCCGTGGGTGCCGAGGAGCTGGAGCGCGCCGCGGGCGGTCGTTCGGGGCTCACGGCCGAGCTGCTGCGCGAGGAGCTCATCTCCGACGCGCAGCACGCCTTCGACGCGCGCACGGAGGCGCTCGGCGAGGAGGTCATGAAGCAGGTCGAGCGTCGGGTCGTGCTGGCCGTGCTGGACCGCAAGTGGCGCGAGCACCTCTACGAGATGGACTACCTCCAGGAGGGCATCGGCCTGCGCGCGATGGCGCAGCGGGATCCGGTGGTGGAGTACTCCCGCGAGGGCTACCAGATGTTCAACGGCATGCTGGACGGCATCAAGGAGGAGTCCGTCGGCTTCCTGTTCAACGTCGAGGTGCAGGTCGAGCAGCCGGTGGTCGCGGACGCCGGCCCGGCGCCGCAAGTGCATGCCAAGGGGCTGGATGAGCACAAGAGCGGTCGCCTCCACTACACGGCGCCAGCCGATGACGGCTCGATCACCGAACGTGATGTCGACGAGGCCGACGTGGAAGAGGCGGCCTCCACCGCTCGACCGAGCCGGGCCGAGCGCCGCGCCCAGCGCAAGAAGGACAAGCGCCGCTGACCAGGGGCCTGGTCAGCCGACCTGCAGGCCGGTGACGACCCATCGGTCGTCGATGGCCTCGAGTCGAAGGGCGACGGCGCGCACGCGGTGCCGGTCGGTGACGACCACTGCGGCCTCCACGACGCCCAGGGCGGGGGAACACGTGCGCACTCGTCGCACCCGGAGGGGTCGGCGACGGCCGAGCGCGGGCCGGTGTCGTCGTACCACGCTCTCGAACACCTCCGGGGAGCAGTAGCGCATCACCTGTGTCGCCGGCCGGACCCCCTCCGCGACTTCGAGGAGGGCGACGGTGAGCCGCGCCGCCCATGTGGCCGGATCGGGCGACATCGCAGGGGCCGGCGTCGCCCGCGGGCGGCGCTCCGGCGCACCCCTGAACTTCGGCCGCCCGGCGGGCCGAGACGAGGGAGGCCTTCCCTCGTCCAGGGGGAGCGTGGATTGAACCGGCCGGGCGCGACCGACGTCGGTGCGGGGGTCGATGGCCCGCCAGGCCACGGGTGGCGCGGGGGCGGGGCTCGTCTCGGGGACCGGCCGCACGCGCAGCCCCGTGTCGTAGAGGCGGCGAGGTGTGACTGGCAGTGTGGCGGTCATGGGGCGCTCCTCCAGCTTTCATCGGTGGGATGGGCTTCTTGGGTGGCGGGGGCGTCAGAGGCGCCGAAACCTTGATGGGTGTATGGCCTTGGGGCAGTGAGGACCTGTCCTGGGTAGATGAGGTCGGGGTCCTCGACGGCGGCCCTGTTGGCCTCGAGCCAACGAGGCCACTCCGCGCAGATCTGCCGGGCGTCGGCGTCCGGACCCAACCGCTCCGCGCTCAGGTCCCACAGCGTGTCCCCGGGAATGACTTGTACGAGCTCTCCACGGGTGCCGAAGGTCGGGTCGGGCCACGGAGGCGTCCGCCGGGCGGAGACGTCCGCGTCGGGGACCGTCATGGAGACCAGGTGGGTGGCGGGGACGTGTGCCGCGCCACCGGGACGCGCGGCCGCGAGGGGAGCCAGAAGCGAGAGGCCGAGGCCGAGGGCCAGCAGGGGGCGCATCGCGTCCGGGGTGAGTGCACGCCAGAGGGTCCGCCCCAATTCGCCGACGAACCCGGCGCGCCGTGCCAGGCAGCAGGCCGCCGACACGGCGAGGAGCCACGCGCAGGCCGCGGTGCCGAGGGACGAGCTCAGGAGGGCCAGCGTCCCCGAGGGGTCGGCAGGCCGGCCGGCTCGAAGCCGGTCCGTGACGTCAATGGCGAAGGCCACGCCAAGCGCCATCGCCGCCAGGCCACTCACCACGGGCCGGGAGCGACGGTTCTCGGTGACGTCCGTCAGCCTCATGGACCACAACGTACTCTTTAGATGCTGTTTGATGTTATTTGATGACGTCTGCTGTGGATATGGCGCAGGCGTTGCTGCCTTTGTGGGCCGAACTGGAGGAAAATCACTGACCAGGCCGACCAGCCGCCAGGCCTTCGAAGGCCACGGAGCGCTGGGTTGGGCGGCTGGCGTGGCACCGATCGGAGGGCGAGGATGCGTTGGGAGCGTCTGTTCGATGACCTGGAGGCTCAGTTCGCCCAGGAGGAAAGGGCTGAGCTTCTGGCGGAGATCGCCGACCGCACACGTCGGGAACGCGCGGGAGTCCACCTCGTCGATCGGCTCGCGGCCGCTACCGGTCCGGTGTCCTTCCTCCTGCCCGGAGAGCGAGGCATCAAGGGTGTGGTCACAGACGTCGGCAAGGACTTCTGCCTGGTGACAGGGGAGACTCGCCACCTGATCCGCCTGGCCGCTGCGCTGCAGGTGCGCGGCCTTGGCCGGGGCTCGGTGGGGCCTCGGGAGGGCACGGCCATCCGGCGGTTCGGGCTCGGCTATGCGCTGCGTGCCCTGGCGCGAGACCGCTGCACCGTGCTGCTCTCGGACGTGACCGGCCGCGATGTCGTCGGGCGTCTCGGCGCGGTCGGGGCGGACTACGTGGAGGTGGCCCCGGAGCGGGAGAGCGGTTCGTCACGCCGCCCGCACGAGGTGTGCATCGTCCCGTTCTCTGCCCTCGCGGTCGTCACCGCGGTGTGAGGACGGCGCTCCTGCTGGTGGAACCGCGGATGCCGGGAGCGTTGGGCGATCTGCCGATCGCGCCTATCCGGCTCAGGGCTCGACGCGATCGTCTGCGGCCTCGCCGGCCCCGGCCTGGGCGTCGACGGCACTGCGGCGCTGCTGCGCGTACTTGCCTTGGATGTAGTCCTCCAACACGTCGCGCTCCACACGCCATTGGTTCCGCCGGCCGATCTGGATGGCGGGCAGTTCCCCGGAGCGGACGATCGCGTAGCCCTGGGCCGAGGAGATGCTGAGGATCTCGCAGACCTCCGCCAGGGTCAGGAAGCGTGCCGGCATGGTCCCTCCGTGATCCGTCTCTCCCCGCGGGCGGACGGCCCTGGTCCGATGACGTACCCGTGTCTATCACAGAGCGTTTGATCGTGCGGGCGGCTATCCACAGGGTTCGGCGTGGCGCCGTTGTCCACAACGCGCGCATCGTGACCTGGACGATCGTCTTGCTCATGCGTTTATCTGGGGGGATGAAGGCCACGCGCGTCGGGGCGCGGCCGAACGGGGCGGAGGGGGCGTCATGGAGGGGGCCAATGAGGCGCGTCGGCTTCGCCCACCGTCGTGGAGAGACAGTCGACTTGTGGTCGGGGTGTTGCTGATCCTCGCCTCCGTGGCGCTGGGCGTTCGCCTGGTCGCTGCGGCGGACCATCGGGTCCCCGTCTACGCCGCCGCCCGTCCGCTGATCCCTGGGGAGCGGTTGGACGGCGCGCACTTGGCGCGCGTCGAGGTCAATCTGGGCGGTGCCTTCGACGCGTATCTGCCCGCAGCGGACCCGCCCCCGCAGGGCGTCGTCCTGCGGGAGGTCCGCGTCGGGGAACTCGTGCCGGCCGCCGCGCTCGGCCCGCTCGACGCCGGGGCGCGACGCGCGGTGACCGTGCCGGTGGCCCCCGCATCGGCGCGGGTGCTGACGGCTGGATCGATTGTCGACCTGTGGGTGAGCGACGCTCAGGGTCCGTCCCTCGGCGCGCCACGCCTGCTCCTGCTCAGCGCTCCGGTGGCGCGCGTGCCCGGCCCCGACGAAGCTCGCCTGGCGAGCGCCCCGACGGTCGGGGTCCAGGTCATGGTTCCGGTGGACGACGTCGGAAAGGTCATCGCGGCCGTCGACTCCGGAAGCCGAATCACGCTCGTCCCCAACCCGGGATCGGCGCAGCGGGAAGGATGAGCGCGCGTGCCTCGACGTACGGTCTTGATCGCGATCCCTCACGCGTGGGAGGGGGAGCTCGTCGCAGAGCTGTCGGCGTCGCGGCGGGTCGAAGTGGTCCGCCGCTGCGCTGACGCGGCGGAACTCGCGTCGGCGGCCGCTGCCGGCCTCGGCGATTTCGCCATCGTCGCCACGGGCCTTCGGGGGCTCGACCGATCGCTGTTGGCAGACCTCGCGGGGCACGGGGTCCTTGTCCTCGGAGTCAGCGAGCAGGGAGACGAAGGTCAGGAGAGGTCCCTTCGGCAATTGGGCGTGGACCTGGTGATGCGTTCCGACGCCAGGTGCACCCAGGTCGAACAGGCGTTGGCCGTGTTGCGGGACGCCTCGATGAGAGGCGTGGGGAGCGGCGACGTCATTCGGGGGGAGCGGGCGAGCGCCGCCCTCGGCCGCGCGGCGCTCGAGGCAACATTTCACGGGGACGAGGGGGGCGCCTCTGCCGTCGAACCTTCCCGTCGGTCAGCAGACCCGCTGCTCCTGGCCCCTGCGGATCTGCTGAACTGCCATCCGGGACCGCGCGTCGCCGGCCGAGCGGCGACCCCCGATGCCACGGAGCCACCCGGCGGGAGCGAGGTCGCGGTTCACGACTACCCGCTGGTGCCACCGTCATTCCTGCCGGAGCAACGGTTGGTCGACGGATCGGTGTCGCGGGACGATGGGGGAGAGAGCGTCCCGGGGCCGGAGGCCAAGGTCGGCGAGGTGAGCGTTGAGGCGTCGTCGCAGGGGACGCAGGGTCTCGCCGCCGACCGGCCGGCGGGACGGATCGTGGCCGTCTGGGGACCTGCGGGCTCACCCGGGCGCAGCACGATCGCGCTGGCCCTGGCGAGCGAGGCAGCCGAGCTCGGGTTCCACGCGCTCCTCATCGACGCGGATCCGTACGGCGGTGTGCAGGCCCAGGCGCTGTCCCTCCTCGACGAGGGGCCCGGCCTGGCAGGGGCCGTGCGCGCGGCGAACGCGGGCACCCTCGACGTGCCGGAGCTGATCCGATGGTGCAAAGGGGTGGGGCCGGGATTAGCCGTTCTCACGGGTATCACCCGACCTGAGCGATGGCCCGAACTCCGCGCCGCTCCGCTGGAACACGTGTTGCGCACGGCCCGTTCGATCGCAGAAGTCGTGGTGGTGGACTGCGGCTTCTGCCTCGAGGACGATGAAGAGCTCAGTTACGACACGCTGGCGCCACGGCGCAACGCGGCGACGTTGACGGCCCTGGCGGTGGCGGACCACGTGGTGGTGGTGGGTGCCGGCGACCCGATCGGGCTGCAGCGACTCAGTCGCGGCCTGGGCGATCTGGATGCCCTCGAGCTGGACGGGACGCGCACGATCGTCATCAACCGCGTGCGGGCGAGTGCGATCGGTCGCCGCCCGGAGGCGTCGATCAGCGCAGCCTTGCGTCGCTTCGCGGCCGTCCCGGCGGTCTCGTTCATCCCGGATGACGGGGCCGCGCTCGATCGGGCCGTGCTGAGCGGACGCACCCTGGCGGAGTGCGCGCCGGCCTCGCCCGCACGTCGTGCGCTCGCCGAACTGGCCGAACTCGCCTGCGAGGGCCTCACGCCGACCCGACGAGGTCGGCGTGCTCAGGGGAGCCGCCGAAGGAACAAGGCCGACCGGCCTCGGGAGGCGCACCGTGTGTGAGCATGGGGTCGTGGAGGATCACCTGAGCCCGCTGGGAGCGTCGTTCCTGTATCTCGAGGAGCCCACGACGGTGATGCATGTCGGGTCGGTGCTGGTCCTTGACCCGGGCTCCGACGGGCTCGACGTCGAGCGCTTCATGAGCCTGGTGCAGGCGCGGATCGTGGCCTCTTCGCGATACCGGCAGAAGGTCCGGGAGCTTCCCGGACGGTTCGCCTCCCCATTCTGGGTCGACGCCGCCGACTTCGACCTCACGTACCACGTGCGGCGCGCCGCGCTGCCTCGACCGGGCACCCGGGAACAACTGGAGGAGTTCGTCGCCCGGATCCTCTCGCGTCCGCTCGACCGGGCTCATCCACTGTGGGAGCTGTATGTCGTGGAGGGCCTCGAGCGCGGGCGCGTCGCGGTCGTCACCAAGACCCACCAAGCGCTCGTCGACGGGGTGTCGGCCGTCGACATCGCGCACCTGATCGTGGACGACGACCAGGCCACGCGACCCCACGTGCCGCCGGTGCCGCCGCCGGGGAGGGAGCCCAGCGACCTGGAGCTGCTGGCGTCGACGGCCCTGCGGGTGGCTCGCCGCCCGAGCCGCTGGGTGGGCGCGGTGGCCGGGGGCGTCGCCGAGGTGGTCTCGGTGGCGGGGCGAGCGCTGGATCAGTCCAAATCGGTCGCCTCCGCGCTCGTGCGGACCGCCGCCGACCCCGCGCCGGCCAGCCCGCTCAACGCGCGCGTCGGGGCCGCCCGGCGGGTTGCGTTCACCAGCGTCCCGCTGGACGAGTTCCGCGGCGTGCGCGATGCATACCTGCAATTGCGCGCCAGCCGGGACACCAACGTGACCGACGTGATCCTCACCGTGATCACCGGGGCTCTTCGCGCCTGGCTGCAGACCCGTGGCGAGCCCGTCCACGCTGCTGCGACAGTTCGCGCGATGG
This sequence comes from uncultured Austwickia sp., assembly GCA_934678955.1. The sequence goes on from CAKUSI010000020.1 coordinate 6,971, forward strand.
TGCCGGTGAGCGTGGCCGAGCCGGGTGGGGGCGTCGGGATCGGCGGGAGCGTCCAGGCGTGCTTCGTGGATCTGCCGGTGGGTGAGACGAGCCCTCTCATGCGCTTGGAGCAGGTCACCTTCCAGATGCGCCGGCAGGTGCGTGGGGGGCGGGCCGTGGGGGCGCGTGCGATCTCCGACATCGCCGGATTTGCGCCCACCACGCTGCACCATCTCGGCGCACAGTTGGGCAACGCTGCCTCCCGGCGCTTCTTCAACCTGGTGATCACCAACGTGCCGGGCCCCCAGCATCCCCTCTGGGTGGCGGGAGCCCGGATGGAGATCAACTACCCGATCATCCCGCTCGCGCTGGGCCAGGCGCTCTCGTTCGGTCTGACCTCCTACGACGGTCAGGTGGGCATCGGCCTCAACGGGGACCGCGCGGCCATGCACGACCTCGAGGACTTCGTCGGCCATCTGACGGAGTCGCTCACGGAGCTGGAGATCGCCGTGGAGGCCGAGAGGAGGCGGGCCCAGTGGACGTCCGGTTCCCGGCAACAACGCTCCGCAGAGGACGGCTTGATGCCGGGAGGGGACGAGGGGCGACCGGTCGAAGGCGGCACCAGCCGAGATCCGGCGGGAGGGGACGACGGCGTGGCCAGGACACGGGTGTACGTGGCGATCGGCGAGACCGGCCTGCGGGCACTCGCCCAGGAGGGACGGCTCGTGGGCGCGGATGTCAGGGCCAGCGCGGTCACCCCCACGGTGCGGCAGGCCTTTCCGGCCGACGACGAGGAGGAACTGGAGTATGACGCCCTGCAGGTGGCCGCCGAGCTGACGGCCCGGCAACGGCCGGGCGAGCGCATCGTGGTCGCCGCCGTGGACGTCGACCCCACCGACGTGGAGGAGATCCCACCAGGGGGCGGCGTGGACGGATTCGAAGTGCGGGTCCGCTCCGACATCCCGGCGACGCGCGTACGGGCCGTGCACGCCGCGGAGCGCGGTGGCGATCCAGAGTCGGAGCTGCTGTGGTACGACGCAAGCGAGCTGTCGGCCCTGGCCGAGGGCCGGATCTGAACGCGCCTCGCCCAGCGTGGGGCGTGCGATGGCATCGACCAGCGTCGGGGATTGCGCCTCGGGGCGCCGGGCCTCGGTCCCTGGAGACGTCCTGATATCCGCCGGGTCAGCCCGGCCTCTCGCTGAGCCACTGACGGCCGAGGGATTCTTCGGAATCCAGCGCGGATCGCACGACCGGAGCCGCGGCGGCCTCGATGCGACCTCCGATGAACAGGACGTCCGCCTTGAGGGTGCCGTCGTAACGCACCAATGTGCCGCCCTCGTGGGGTGCCAGCTCCGCCCGTGCCGTGAGCCGCAGAGGCTTGCCCGCGATCAGCACGCTGACGGACCCCTCGCGGCGTCCGTCGGCGCCGGCCGCCCCCCAGAGGGTGCGTTGATCGACGGTGAGGGTCTCGCCGACGAACGAGCGAACGAAGTCAGGAAACTTCGCGGTCGAGAAGTTTCGTCGCGTGTGGACCTCGGTGCGGTCGCCGATGCTGCGCACGGTGGCCGACCCGGAGCGCGCCGTCTTGCGGCACAACTCTTCCTGGAACTGCGGGTCGGTCAGCATGGCGGCCACCTGGTCCGGTGGCGCCGAGAAGGTCAGCATGACGTTCAGGTCCATCCGCACACCGTAAGGCCTGCGCCTTCGGCACGTCCCGACGTGGCGTTCGTACGCTTCGAACCCGACGTGGCCTTCGCGTGCTTCGGACAGTCCGCTAAGACGATGATCGGCGGGGTCGAGGGGCAGGCAGGCTCGTCGAGTGGCCTGCGGGCTTTCACCGCCGATTGACCGACGGGGGCGTCGCGGGCGCCGACGGCACCGGGACTGCCGGGGTCGCCGGCTCCGCCCCATCCGATGGCCCCGTCGTGATCGTCTCGCAGACGCGCCTCAGCCGGGCCCTGGCCCGGCCGAGCTGCGACACGGCCGACTCCCGGACCCGATCGGGACCGGTGTCGACGGACATGACGAACTGACTGCGCGAGAGGGCGATGCCCAGGTCCGTCAGCACGGCACGCAGGTCCTCCACGCGCCCTGCCAGGTCGGCGCGTGCCGGATCCGTCTCCGCCCCCTCGCGCAGCCAGCGCGCGCAGGTGGCGAGGTCGGCGGCTGCGGCGTGACACGAACCCGGGTCTCCCGTCGGGCCCGCCTGAGTCATCGTGAGGGGGGCGTGGCGAGTGCGGCGCAGCGCCCTTGCAGGACCGCCAACGCCTCCGCGATCCGCCGATGGTCCTCCTCGGTGCCCGGGTCCGGACGCAGCAGCTGCAGGACGGCCGCGACGCGGGTCGGCATCGCGTCAGAGGCGGGCCGCTCCGCGCCGACCGGAGGTGTCGGCCGGGGCGATGGGGCGCAGGTCGTCGTCATGCGGCCAGCCTAGGAGCCGCTGGGCCCGGGAGGCCGAGCGTCCTGAACACCTGTGGACAGGCCATTCTTTGCCCTCAGTTCGACTGAACCCGCTCCGCTCGAAGATGCCCCTGACTAGCCTTGCTTTCTACGAAGCGCAAGGTTCGCACGTTGTTGTGCCGCCTGAGGAAGGTGGGGTTCGCCATGTCCACAGCCCACGAGGAATCCCGGACTCAGCTGCTCCAGGCCGTGGCCCAACTGGCCGGCCGTCAGGCCGGCCCGGCCCTGGAGACCCTCCTGCGGCTGTACTACCGCCACGTGGTGACCGAGGAGCTCCTCGCTCGGCGACCCGAGGATCTGCTCGGCGCCGTGCTCTCCCATCGGGCGCTCGCGTCCCAGCGGGAGCCGGGGGAGGCGCGGCTTCGCGTGTTCACCCCGACCGTCGAGCAGGAGGGCTGGACGACCGGGCATACCGTGGTGGAGATCGTCACCGACGACATGCCGTTCCTGGTCGACTCGGTGTCGTCCTGCGCGATCCGCCAGGGCAGCAGCGTGCACCTGATGGTGCACCCCCAGTTGGTCGTCCGCCGTGACGAGTCGGGGGCCCTCATCGAGATCATCGACGTCCCGATCCACGAGGCGCCGCAGGAACCGGGCGTGGGCGTGGAGTCCTGGATGCACCTCCAGATCGACCGGGAGAGCGACGCGGCGGACCGCGAGGCGCTGGCGCGCGAACTCCACGGTGTCCTGGCCGACGTGCGCGCCTCGGTGGAGGATTGGGGGCTGCTCACCACCAAGGCGCTGGAGCTGGCCGACGAAGTGCACGCGAACGTGCCGTCGTGCGCCTCGCGTGAGGATGCGGACAACGCCGAAGCTCTGCTGCGCTGGGTGGGCGAGGGGCACTTCACGTTGCTCGGCTACCGGGAGTACGCGTTGACGAGTGAGGACGACGTCGACGCGCTCGTGCCCGTGCCGGGCACCGGGCTCGGTCTCATGCGTGACTCGGGCAACAGCTGTGCGGAACCCGAACTGCTCCTCGGGCCTGCGTCGGCCAAGGCACGCGAACCGGAGATCATGATCGTCACCAAGGCGAACTCGGTCTCGACGGTGCACCGTCCCGTCTACCTCGACTACATCGGGCTGAAGACCTTCGACGAGAACGAACAGGTGTGCGGCGAGCGGCGGTTCATCGGTCTGTTCACCGCGGGGACGTACACCCATTCGGTGACCCAGATCCCGTACGTGTCCTCCAAGGTCGCCAAGGTGATCGCGGCGAGCGGTTTCGACGCGGACAGCCACCTCGGCAAGGACCTGATGACCGTCCTCGAGACCTACCCGCGGGACGAGCTTTTCCAGGCTTCCGTGGAGGACCTCACCCGCGTCTGCGTCGCGGTCGTGCACCTCCAGGGTCGGCGCCAGCCGCGACTCTTCCTCCGCAAGGACGCGTACGGGCGCTTCATGAGCTGCATCGTCTACATCCCGCGGGACCGGTACACGACCAGCGTCCGACTGAAGCTGGAGAAGCTGCTGCAGCGCGCCTTCGCCGGAGTCTCGGTCGAGGACACGGCGCGGGTGAGCGAGTCCGCGCTCGCGCGGCTGTTCTTCGTGGTCCGGACCCCCGCCGGCGTGGAGATCCCCGACGTGGACGTGGACGACCTGCAGCGTCAGGTCGCGGATGCCACGCGGACCTGGGCAGAAGACCTCGCCGACGCCGCCAGGGCCGAGTACGGAGAGGAGCACGCGGCCCGGCTCCTCGCGCGGTGGGGCAACGCGTTCCCCGAGGCGTACAAGGAGGACTTCGAGGCGCGCATCGCCGTCGTCGACCTGCGCCACGTCGAGGCGCTGGCCGACGACGACGTCCGGCTGAACCTCTACCACCTCCCCGGGGAGGCGCCCAACGAACGGCGCATCAAGCTCTACCGTCGCGGTGCCGTCACGTTGACCACCCTGTTGCCCACGTTCACCGACATGGGGCTGGAGGTCACCGACGAGAGGCCGTACGAGCTGACGCCGAACGACGGCGCGCCCGTGTTCGTCTACGATTTCGGCCTGCGCGTCCCCAGCGAAAGGATCTGGTCCAACGGCCAGGACGGGATGCGCCACCGGTTCCAGGAAGCACTCCAGTCCGTCTGGGGTGGGATGGCGGAGTCCGACGGCTTCAACGCGCTCGTTCTGTCCGCGGGGCTCACCTGGCGGCAGGTGGTCATGCTGCGCACAGTCGCGAAATACCAACGGCAGACCGGGACTCCGTTCACGCAGACCTACATCACGAGCACGCTGCGGCAGAACCCGCACATCGTGTGCCTGCTCGTCGAGCTGTTCGAGACCCGCTTCGATCCGGAGCGTTTCGACGGAGTCGCAGGCCCGGAAAGGGCCGCGGCCGAGCAGGACGTCCAGGCCCGGATCCTCGCCGCGCTGGACGAGGTCGAGAGCCTGGACCACGACCGGATCCTGCGGGGCTTCCTCGGCGTCATCCTGGGGACGCTGCGGACCAACTTCTTCCAGGACCCGCCTCCGGACGAGCAAGGACACACCCCCGAGTTCACCCGGACGGTCTGCCTCAAGATCGATCCCCGGGCGGTGCCGGGACTGCCCCCGCCGCTGCCGATGTTCGAGATCTGGGTCTACAGCCCGCGGGTCGAAGGCGTGCATCTGAGGTTCGGCAAGGTGGCCCGCGGCGGCCTGCGCTGGTCGGACCGGCGGGAGGATTTCCGCACCGAGGTGCTCGGCCTGGTGAAGGCGCAGATGGTGAAGAACGCCGTCATCGTGCCGACCGGCAGCAAGGGTGGCTTCTACGCCAAGCAGCTGCCGGATCCGGCGGTGGATCGGGACGCCTGGCTCGCCGAGGGCAGGGCCGCATACCGGTTGTTCATCGCCTCGCTGCTCGACGTGACCGACAACCGCGTCGGCAACCAGATCGTGGCGCCCAAGCAGGTGGTTCGGCACGACCCCGAGGATCCGTACCTGGTGGTCGCGGCCGATAAGGGGACCGCCACGTTCTCGGATCTGGCCAACTCCGTGGCGCAGGCGCACGGCTTCTGGCTGGACGACGCCTTCGCCTCCGGTGGTTCGGCGGGCTACGACCACAAGGGCATGGGCATCACCGCCCGGGGCGCCTGGGAGTCCGTCAAGCGGCACTTCCGGGAGATGGGGGTCGACACTCAGAGCGAGGACTTCACGGCGGTCGGCATCGGCGACATGAGTGGTGACGTGTTCGGTAACGGCATGCTGCTGAGCCGGCATATTCGGCTCGTCGCCGCCTTCGACCACCGCGATGTGTTCCTCGACCCGAACCCGGATGCGGAGAGCTCGTACGTGGAGCGGCGCCGGCTGTTCGACCTGCCGCGGTCCTCCTGGGCGGACTACAACCCGGAGCTGATCAGTGAAGGTGGCGGCGTCTACTCGAGGACCGCGAAGTCGATCCCGATCTCGCCGCAGGTCCGTCACGTCCTCGGGCTGTCCGACCACGTGGAGAGCCTCACCCCGGCGGAGCTGCAGAAGGCGGTGTTGCTGGCGCCCGTCGACCTGCTGTGGAACGGCGGGATCGGCACCTACATCAAGGCGTCCAGCGAGAGCAACACGGATATCGGCGACCGTGCCAACGACGCGATTCGCGTGGACGGCCGCGAGCTGCGCGCCAAGGTTGTCGGCGAGGGCGGCAACCTCGGGTGCAGCCAGCTCGGTCGGATCGAGGCCGCCCTGTCGGGTGTGCGCATCAACACGGATGCGATCGACAACTCGGCGGGCGTCGACACCTCCGACCACGAGGTGAACATCAAGATCCTTCTCACGGGTCTGACCCGCGAAGGGGATATGACCCTCAAGCAGCGCAACCAGTTGCTCGCGTCGATGACGGACGACGTGGCGCGGATGGTGCTGCGCGACAACTACGAGCAGAACGTGCTGCTCGGCAACGCCCGGAGTCAGAGCGCGGCGATGCTGCCGGTGCATCAGCGGCTGATCCACTGGCTGGAAAGCTACGCCGAGCTGGACCGCGAGTTGGAGTTCCTGCCTGATGAGCAGGAGATCGCCCATCGCCTGGCGGCGGGGGTGGGGCTCACCTCCCCGGAGTTTGCGGTGCTGGTGGCCTACAGCAAGCTCGCGCTCAAGCGAGACCTGGCCGAGAGCGACCTGCCGGACGACCCCTGGTTCCGGCGGACCCTGGCCGAGTATTTCCCCCCGCCCATCCGGGAGCAGTACTCGCAGGCGTTGGACACACACCCGCTGAAGCGGGACATCATCGTCAACTCGATCGTCAACTCGATGATCAACCGCGGAGGCATCACCTTCGCCTATCGGGCCATGGACGAGACGGGGGCACCTGCCGAGCAGATCGTGGCCGGTTATGTGGTGGCTCGCGAGGTGTTCGGGATGCGCGCTTTCGTGGCAGCGATGGAGGAACTGGACAACCAGGTCCCCACGCTGGTCCAGACCCGGGCCTACCTGGAGTTCCGCGGCCTGCTGGACCGGGCGGTGCGCTGGCTCCTGCTGAATCGGCCCGGCGACCTCGACATCGCGGCTGAGGTGGAGCGTTTCACCGCGCCCGTCGAGCGACTGAGGCCGTTGATCCCGCAACTGACGACCGGACGCAGCAGGGAGCGCCAGCAGCGGATGGTGGAGCAGTATGTCCGCGAAGGCGTCCCCGAGGAGCTAGCCGTCCAGTGCTCCACGCTGCTCAACCTTCACTCGGCCCTGGACATCGTGGCCCTGAGCGAGGAGGTCGGGGAGGACGTCGAACCGATCGCGCGGCTCTACTACGCGGTCTCGGAGTCCTTCGGTTTCGAGGACATGCAGGAGCGCGTGCGCAGCCTCAGCCGCGACGACCGGTGGAGCGCGCTGGCCCGGGCGGCGATGCGCGACGACCTGTTCAGCGTGCTGGAGTCGGTGGTCGCCACCGTGGCCTCGGCCACGGACGCCTCGCTTCCCGCGCCGGAGAGGCTGGAGGGGTGGCTGTCCCGCAACGCTGCCGCGCTGGAGCGGGCACGGACCTCGCTCAGCGGGATCCAGGAGCTCGAGGAGCCCGGACTGGCGCCGCTGTCCGTGGCTTTGCGGACGCTGCGCGGGGTCGCGCGGACCGGGCGCGGCACGGACTGACGCGCCCGGCGCCATACGGACCCACGGACCGCGCTCAACGAACGCCCGCGACCCTCCCCCGTCCGGGACGACAGGCGTCGTCGACCGGCGCGCCGGGCAGCGCCGGTACGCTCGGGCCGTGCCCACCCTCAACGACGTCCTCACCGGCCACCCGGTGTTGGCAGGCGCCGACGTCGAGTGGTTGCACCTGCTGGTGGGCGACTGGCAGATTCTCTCCGACCTGTCGTTCGCCGATCTCGTGCTCTGGGTGCGCGGGACCAGACTGCACCCGGAGGGGTGGATCGCCGCGATGCACGTGCGCCCCAACACGGGGCCGCTGGTGTTCTTCGACGACATCGTCGGCTCCGTCGCCGGCCAGATGCGGCACGCTCTCCTCGAGCTCTGTGCCGCTCGGGGGCGGGTGATCCAGGAGCGAGGCCCGGAGTGGGCGCAGGGCACACCGGTGCGCGAGCAGGCGATCCCCGTGGTCCGTGACGGTCGGGTCCTCGCGGTGATCACGCGGCACAGCAACTTGGAGGCTATGCGCGCGCCGAGCCGCATGGAGCTGACGTATCGCGGCGTGGCCGACACCCTGAGCCGCATGATCGCGGCCGGCGAGTTCCCGATGCGAGGGGCGCCGACGGGACAGCGTCGCGGCGCGCCCCGGGTGGTGGACGGGGTGTTCCGGCTCGACGTGGAGGGGATCATCACCTATGCGAGCCCCAACGCCATTTCGGCCTTGCACCGTCTGGGTCATCACGGCGACGCCGTCGGCGCGTCGCTGAGCGAGCTCACGACCCGGCTCATTCCCAGCCATTCCGTGGTGGACGAGTCGATGGCGCTGGTCGTGACCGGGCGCGCCCCTTGGCGGACAGAGGTGGAGTCCCGGTTCGCCACGCTGTCGTTGCGGGCGATCCCGTTGACCGAGAGCGGTGCCCGGATCGGCGCGGTGGTCCTTGCCCGGGACGTGAGCGAGCTGCGTCGTCGGGAGCGCGAACTCCTCACGAAGGACGCGACGATCCGTGAGATCCATCACCGGGTGAAGAACAACCTGCAAACGGTCGCGGCGCTGCTGCGCATGCAGTCGCGGCGTCTGCCCGACGACGGCGCGCGGGCCTCGCTCGGGGAGGCCGTGCGACGCGTGGCGACGATCGCTCTGGTCCACGAGACGCTGAGCCGGACGCTCGACGAGGCAGTCGATTTCGACGAGATCGTGACGCGCGCGGTGAGCGCGGTTGTCGAGGTGGCGGCCCAGGAAGGCGAGGTCAGCTGGGGTCGGACCGGGACCTTCGGTCGGGTGAGCGCCGACGACGCCACGTCGCTTGCCATGATCGTCTCGGAACTGGTGCACAACGCTGTCGAGCACGGCCTGGCGGGCACCGGTGGGACGGTGGAGATTGCCGCGGAGAGGTCAAGAGCGACCGACGGCGAGGAGTCGCTGGCCGTCATCGTCTCGGATGACGGCCGCGGGCTGCCCGACGGATTCCGGCCCGGAGCGTCCGGGCTCGGCACCCAGATCGTGTCGGCGCTGGTCCAGGACCTGCGCGGATCCATCGAGTGGACCGGCCGGGACGGTGGCACGAAGGTCCGCTTTGTCGCCCGGCTCCGGCGCACGCAAGGTACGTCGTGTGAAGGCGTCGACCTGGCGGGTACTGCGTGACGCGAGATGACTCGGGCGGTTTGGCTCAGCTCGGGCGGTTTGGCTCAGAAGGTCCGAAGGACGCCACCGCTCGGCCGCTTGGGGATCGGCCGAGCGGGTCAGCTGGCGCGGCGAGCGCGGGCGTTGCGGCGCTTGAGGGCGCGCCGCTCATCCTCGGACAGACCGCCCCAGACGCCAGCGTCCTGGCCGGACTCCAGCGCCCACTTCAGGCAGGTATCCTGCACATCACAGCGACGGCAGACCGTCTTCGCCTCTTCGATCTGCAGCAGGGCAGGCCCCGTGTTCCCGATCGGGAAGAAGAGCTCGGGGTCCTCCTCCAAGCACGCAGCGCGGTCGCGCCAGTCCATCGTTAACTCCTACTTTCAGCTCATTGGGCACACCGACACAGCCGCGCAAACGACTGGACTGTGGCTGAGGTCACCAAGTGGTCTTGGTCGTACAAGGCGACCAAACCCCCCAGGGCCTGCGTGGGGCAGGCCCCTCGGCACGCGTCTCCCCATAGACGTGGCAGGTGGGGGGCGCGTGAAGGCCAACAACAATGGTGGCCTCTCCTATTCCCCGAGCACCCGGACCGCCCAGCTGCCGGGTCGCTCGGGTGGCGACCAACGGTTGGCAAGACGATCTGAGGAAAAGCTCAGGGCCAGTTCAATATCTTAAACGTTGGGCCCCCTTCAGGGCGAGTGTCTTAGGACACGTGGCGGCTCTACCGACACTGTGCTCTGCCGGTGCGGCGGTGAATGCGCTGGTCCGGCGGACGCGGTGACGCGGGGACGCCCACGGGTACTCCCGGCTACCCCCCGAACTGGTGGCCGCGCGGCGTCGTCGGGGGCCTCACGGGCGGCCGCGGGCCACGGAAACGAGGCCTCGGAGCGTCGCTCCGCGCGCGGGCGGGAGGCACCGCCGGGGTGGGCCTGCGTGGCCTCGCCGACGACGGCACGCGCGTCGTGATATCGACCCGGGCCGAAGGTCGCCTTTCACCGCTCGATCAGAAGCACCTCACAGCACCGCGACCTGCACGGTCTCGGCTCGCCCGTCCCGGACCCAGGTGCCGCGCCCGGGAACGTCCGGTTCGCCGCGAGGGAGGGCGAGGGCGAAGAGCTCATCGGAGCGTCCCGCGGAGCCGAGGACGAGTCCTTGTCCTGTGCGTCGAAGGGTGCCCGGCAGGCCTCGGAAGCTGTTCGCCAGATCGGCCGTCCGCCCCGTCGCGACGATGCACGCGCCCGGAGCGAGCGAGTCCGCATACTCGCTCAGGAGGGTGTCGAGGGCGCTGCCCCTGCAATCGTCCAGATCGTCCACGAGGACGACGGCGCCCGGAATGAGCAGGTGCCTCTCCGCCTCGGCGGCGGCGAGCGGACCGCACCACGGAAGGTCTGAGCCGTGGTCGTCCAAGGCCGGTGGTCGCTGGGCGGAGCACCAGAGAGTGGGGCGGCCTGCTTGGACGGCCTGAGCGGCGATCGTGCGCAGCGCGGTCGTGCGGCCGGATCCCGGGGGTCCGGCGATCAGCCACCCCGGCCCGGTCAGCGGCACCAGGAGGGCACCCCCGTCGCCTCTCACGCCGAGCCATGCCGTGTGTTCGTCGTTTCGGGCGGGGTGCCCCTCGTGGCCCTCGCGGAGTTCTTCCAGGGTGAGCCTGGCGGGCAGAGGGCGGATCCCCCACCCCGGGGGCGCACAGTGGGCGTGCCGGAGCGCGATCGGCGCGACGACGTCGGCGGGGAGGCGGGCGGAGGGCTCGTCGGGCTGCGGGTCGAGCAGCGCGATCTGGCCGACGAGCCCGCTGGAGGCCAGCACCGCTCTGCCCGGTGGGCGACCGCCGCCGTCCTGCGTCCGCAGGCCGGCGAGCAGGACGTCGGTGGGGTCGCTCAGGTCGAGCACCAGCCGGTCGGCGAAGCAGGAGGCGAAAGCGCCGGTGAGCAAACCGCGTCCGCCTGCGGCGAGGATGCGCAGGCCGCTGCCCGCGCCGCCGCGCGCCGCCTCGATCAGTTCCTCCGCGACGGCGCCGTGATCGAGCCCTTCCAGCAGGGCGCGCACCTGATCCCAGCCGTCGATCACCAGCAGGTCGGTCGGGAGCCCCTCGTCGGTCTCCGTGGTGGCGCCTCCCGGATCGACGTCGTCGCCAGTTGCTGCGCGAGAACTGGAACGTTGACCGGTTGCGCGGGTCCTGACCCGGTCGCGGAGGCCGCGGACCAGGCGGCGGAGCGCGCCCGGATCCCCCAGTGTCACGTAGGACGCGGCATGTGGAAGATCGGTCAGCGCCTGCTGGCCGCCCCCGGCATCCACCACGTGGAGGGCCAGGCGGGAGGGGCATTCGGCGTCGGCCACCGCCGTCGCGAGGACGCGGAGGCTCTGGGTCCGGCCGCTACGGCCCCGTCCGACCAGTGCCAGGTGACCGGCGTCCGGTGCCCAAGTCCACAGGCGGCGGCATTGGTGCTCGGGGTCGTCGAGCAGGATCACGGGGTGCAGGGCGGTGTCGCACGGACGCGCCGTGCGCGGCGTCAGGGGGTGCATGCTCGGGCTCCGACGCTCCGCGGCCCGGTAGGTCGCGGCCGTCGAGGGACTCTCTGCGGCCAGTTCCCGCCAGAGGATGCGCTCGGGGAGCGGCGGTAGCCATGGTGGCGTGGGCGGTGCCACCTGCAGCGTCGCTGCGGCGTCGCGGGTGATGCGCACCAGGTCGTCGAGGTCGAAGTCGTCCTGGGCAGTCGGCCTCCCCTCCGGGTCCGGTAGGGGAGAGCGAACCGTGGCCGGGACATCGTCCAGCGCTGCGCCGAGTAGGTCGTCCGGGATCAGGCGCACGGCCACCTCGCGAGGGGCGGAGCGCCGGGCGGCCAGCCGGGCGGTCTGGAAGGTGATGAGAGGGCCCCCGCCGCTGCGGACGACGGCTCTCCCCGGGCACCGGACCGGGAGGCTCGCGGCGGCCGGGGACTCTACGACGTCCACGGAGTCGGACGCGTCGCGAACCCGCAGCGCGATGCGAAGCCCCACGTTGGCCCGGATGTCGGCCGACACGATCCCGGCCGGGCGTTGCGTGGCGAGCACCAGGTGCACGCCGAGCGAGCGACCCAGTGCGGCAAACCGCACGACTCCGGCCACGAACTCCGGCAGCTCCTCCGCCAGGGCCCGGAACTCGTCGACCACCAGCACCAGACGTGGAAGGTGGCCCAACGGGACCCCCGCGGAGTCACAGCCGCCGGCCTCGACGGAGCGTTCGTAGCCTTCCAGGTCGGAGACGCCGGCGGCTCGCAGCAGCTCCTCCCGTCTGCGTAGTTCTGCGCGCAGCCCCGTCAGGGCGCGCTCGGCGGCCGCCCCGTCGAGGTCGGTGACTACGCCCACCGTATGGGGCAGGCGGGCGCACGCATCGAAGGCGGAGCCGCCCTTGTAGTCGATGAGGACGAAACAGAGCCGGTCGGGGCGGTTGCGGGCGGCCAGCGAGGTGATGAGGGTTCGGAGCAGTTCGCTCTTGCCTGACCCGGTCGTCCCGCCCACCAGCGCGTGCGGGCCGTCGACCCGCAGGTCGAGGCGCACCGGTCCCGCGGCGTCACACCCGACATCGATCGTCGTGTCCGCGCCCTGGCGTCGCCACGCCTCCACGAGAGCGCCGCGAACGCGCGGGTCGACGTCGAGCATCTCGCAGAGGGAGACCTGTTGCGGCAGCGTGTCCCGGAGTGCCGGCGTCCCGTCGACGAGGGGTGCCAGGGCGCGTCCCATCGCCTGCAGCGCCTGAGCGTCGGCGAGATCCGCGGTGGCGGACCCCTCATGGGATTGACCCCGGACATACGTGATGCCGTCTTGTCCCGTAAGGATGACCGTGGCGCACTCGGCGGGGAGGTCGGGTGCGCTGGAACCCAGGCACAACCCCACGATTCCGACCTCGGGGCCTTGCCGCAGCAAACCCGCTGTGCCGGGATACCCGATCAGCTCCCTCGCGCCGTCAAGCACGACGAGGTGCCACGGCAGCGGCGGTCCTGGCTCTCCGACCGCCGCCCTCTGGTGGCGGCGCTCCTCCAGGATGGCGGTCAGCTCCTTCACGCGCCGGGTCGCGTCTCCTCGGCCGTCCAAGCTCCCCACCCGCGCGAAGGCCGCACAGTCACCCGAGCCGTCGGCGGTGACGTGCGGGGCCTGCGTCAGCCACCGCCAGCCGGCCTGGTCCACCGACCGGGCGGTCAGCACCCACACGTGGAGCTGAGCGGGTCCGTGCCAGGCGAGGCACTGCGCGAGTATCGTCCAGGCGAGCGATCGAACGGCGGCGTGGTCACCGCACGCGCGGCCGACGGGAGCCATACCGGTCACGCCGGCCTTGGCCAGCTGAACGACAGTCGGCAGTTCCGGGAGACAGGGACGCTCCTCACCTCCGTCCGGATCCACGACGACCACGTCGAGGTCGGCGCGACCCTGACCGATGCGAACCCGCAGCCAGTCCGGGTCCCCGGGATGGCGCTGCCACAACTGTGCGGTCCGCCCGCAGCAGGCGCGAACGGCTTCCGCGAGCGCGGGGGAATGTCGCTCGAGTTCGCGGCGAGCAACGGCGACGTTCTCGGCCAGGCGTGACTCGTGGCGCGCCACCGCTTCTGTGTAGTCCCGGAGCGCCCGCTCTCTCCGCCGGCCGTGGCTGCGGCGGTCTGTCCAGTAGGCACCCAGCGACATCGCCGGCCCCATCAGCCCGAAGAGCAGGAACGCGGGCTGGCGCAGCACCACGGCCGCCAGAAGTGCCACCGCGGGCGGCAGCAACAGCGTCAGCAGCGGCAAGGACCCGGGCGGCGGAACCTCCGGGGGGCGGGGCCGCTGGAGTCGGACGCAGCGGTCCGTCGGGACGGCGCGGGGCGCCCGGTTGACGAGGAGGCCCCCCGTCCCGGTCGGCCTGGCCGGCGGTGGCGCGGAGCCGGCGGCGGGTGCCAACGACCAGATCGTGTGGCCCATCCGCACTCGTGCGCCGCGGCCCACCACCGCAGGATCCGCGCCGAGGCGAGCACCATCGAGGAACGTCCCGTTGCTGGAGCCCAAGTCCACGACGGTCGCCTCGCGGGCCCCCACGCGCAAGAGCGCGTGGCGCCGGGAGATCCGCGCATCGGGGAATCGGACGTGCCCGTCGTCCCCGCGGCCGAGGGCGTAGGAACCGGGCGCCAGGTGGTGTTGCCCGCCTGCGCCGGGACCGGCCAGCACGCGCAGGAAGCACCCTTCGACGCCTTCTCTGGCGGCGGCGTCCGGCGCCTCGGATCGTGGCGCATCGGGACAGGACGAGGCATCAGCCCCGGCGTCGTCCAGTCGGATGCGCGCGCCGTGGACCAGGGGCGGCGACCCCAGGACGGCGCTGTCCGGCACCGGGGCGTCGTCGATGCTCGCTCGTGCCGGACCGGGACAGCCGATAGCCTCCGCCATCGCGCCGAGCGCGTGTCGAAGCGGCGTCCCTTCTGGAGCCGAGATCACCGCGAGCACCTCGTCGCCGTCGGCGCGGTGCAACCACATCCGAAGATCCACCCGGCCACCCTGCCGGGGTCGGCCCTCGCAGCGCCACGCCGCCCGCGTGCCGGTGGAGGACGGGCAGGGGAAGCCGGGGTGTGGAAGAGCCGCGCGCGTCAGCGGCTCGCACCCGGACACCTCCGGTCTGCCGCCGGGCCGGTCAGGAGCAGGTCGCGGCCACCTCACCCGTCGCCCGTCGACGCCCGACCTGGAGTAGCGTCGCTCCCATTGACTCGTTCGCTCGTCCCGGAGGTAAGCCCGTGGTCACCAGACCTCTTCCCGCGATCATCCAGGGCGGAATGGGGGTCGGGGTGTCCTCCTGGTGGATGGCGAGCGCGATCGCTCAGCGCGGTCAGCTGGGCGTCGTCTCCGGCACGGCGCTGGACGCGGTGCTGGCGAGGACCCTGCAGGACGGCGATCCCGGAGGTCACCGGCTCCGCGCGCTGGAGCACTTCCCGGACCAGGGCATGGTCGAGCGGGTCCTGAAGAAGTTCTACCGCCCGAACGGCCGCCAAGGGGCCCCATACCGGCCCAACCCCACGCTGACGATCGACATCTCCCGCGACGCGGTCGAGCTGGGGGTGTTGGGCAACTTCGCCGACGTCTGGCTCGCCAAGGAGGGCCACGACGGGGTGGTCGGGATCAACTTCCTGGAGAAGATCCAGATGGCGACCCCGGCGGCGGCGCTCGGGGCGGTGCTCGCCGGAGTTGATTACGTGCTGATGGGGGCCGGCATCCCGCGCGAGATCCCACGGCTCCTCACCGAACTGGCCGCTGGGCGCCCGGGCTCGATCACGATCGACGTGACGTCCTCGACGCGCCAGCATCGCTCCACGGTCGACCCGCGGGAGATTCTCGGCGAGCACCTGCCGTCGATGCGTCGTCCGCAGTTCCTGGCGATCATCTCCCTGCACAGCCTCGCGAGCTACCTCTTCCGCGACGAGGAGATCCGACCCGACGGGTTCGTCGTCGAAGGCCCGAACGCGGGCGGGCACAGCGCGCCGCCGCGCGGCAAGATGCAGCTCGACGACGCGGGCGACCCGGTCTACGGCGCCCGGGACATGGCCGACCTCTCCAAGGTCGCCGGCATCGGTCTGCCGTTCTGGGTCGCGGGCGGCTACTCCACCCCGGAGGCCGTGGCGGAGGTCGTCGCGCAGGGCGCGGCGGGCGTGCAGTGCGGGACGATCTTCGCGCTGTCGAAGGACTCGGGGCTCGTGCCGGAGTTCCGTCAGCGCATGCTCCAGGGGCTCTCCGACGGGTCGCTGAGCGTGCGCAACGATCCGCGCGCCTCCCCGACGGGCTTCCCGTTCAAGGTCGCCCAGGTGCCGGGCACGCTGTCGGAACAGGAGACGTATGAGGCGCGGCCGCGGCTGTGCGACCTGAGCTACCTGCGCGAACCGTATGAGCGCGCCGACGGCAGCGTCGGCTACCGGTGCGCCTCTGAGCCGGTGGACGTCTATCAGCGCAAGGGCGGCACGCTCGAGGGGACCGTGGGCCGCAAGTGCCTGTGCAACGCGCTGATGGCGAACATCGGGCTGGGGCAGGAGCGCAAGGACGGCTACGTCGAGCTGCCGGCGATCACGCTCGGGCAGGACCTCGAGGGGGCCCACCGTCTGCTGGAACTGCACCCCGACGGCTGGACGGCCCAGGAGGCCGTGGACTGGTTGCTCTCGGAGCTGCCGCCACAGGGCTGACCGGCATCGCTATCGCGCCGCCGACCGGTCCGCGCCGGTGGGCGGTCGTGCCTGCCCACGCCTCGTCGTCCGGCTCCACGGCCAGGACCCGCTCCACCTCATCGCTGTAGTGGGGGAGGCTGAGGCCCGATCCGAAGCCGAACTCGACCACGGTGCCGGTGGCGGCCGCGGCGGCGCTCGCGCGCCACGCGCCGACGAATCGGTCGGACAGGACCACGTCGACGGCGCGGGGGAGAGCCATGAGCGGACGCTAGCGGGGAGGCCTGAGCGTCTTGTGTGATCCATTTCACATCAATGGCGCCGTGAGAGCGCACCGCGAAAACGGTTGGGTGCCAGCGCGGAACCGCGTGCCCCCTGATCGGTGTCACCGGGTCCCGCCGGGAGGGCCTGTGGATGAGGGCGGTGGCGCTCGCCAGGGGTGCTAGATGTGGCGGAGCTGGACGAGCGTCCAGCCCGCCGGCGGAGTGGGGGTGGGGTCGATGACACACGGCGTGCAGGTCGTGGAGGACGAAGTCCGCGAGTTGGTGCGCCGGCGAGGCCTCGACCCCATGGGCCAGCGAGCGAGCGTCGAGGCGCTGGTCCGCGACGCGGTTGAGGACTATCACCGGCGAAGCCTGCTCGGCGGCCTTCCTCCGTTGGCCGACCTGGAGACCGCGGTCCGATCTGTTCTCGACGCCGTGGCCGGCTTCGGTCCGCTGCAGCCCTATCTGGACGATCCCCTGGTCGAGGAGATCTGGATCAACGCGCCGCACCAGGTGTTCGTGTGCCGCGGCGGGGCCTCCGAGCTCACCCCCACGATCCTTGCCGACACCGACGTTCACGATCTCGTGGAGCGGATGCTCAAGTCGAGCGGCCGCCGAGTCGACGTGTCGAGCCCCTTCGTGGATGCGGTGCTCCCGGACGGGAGCCGGCTGCACGTGGTCATCCCGGATGTCTCCCGGCAGCACTGGTTGGTCAACATCCGCAAGTTCGTCGTCCGCGCCGAGAGCCTCGACGACCTGGTGCGTCTGGGGACGCTGCCGCGGGCGGCGGCGGCCTTCTTGCACGCTGCGGTCGGCGCTGGGCTCAATGTGTTGGTCTCCGGAGGGACCCAGGCGGGCAAAACGACCCTGCTCAACTGTCTCGCCTCGGCGATCCCGCCCCAGGAACGCATCGTCAGCTGCGAGGAGGTCTTCGAACTCAAGCTGGCCAGTCGCGACTGGGCCGCGATGCAGTGTCGGCAGCCGAGCCTGGAGGGCACCGGCGAGGTGCCCCTGCGGCGTCTGGTCACCGAGGCCTTGAGGATGCGTCCCAGCCGGATCATCGTCGGCGAGGTGCGTCAGGCGGAGGCTCTCGACCTGTTGTTGGCGCTCAACGCCGGCGTCCCGGGGATGTGCTCTTTGCACGCCAACTCCGCCCGCGAAGCGATCACCAAGATGTGCACGCTGCCGCTCCTCGCCGGCGAAAACGTCGGTTCGCGTTTCGTGGTGCCGACCGTGGCCGGGGCGGTGGACTTGGTCGTGCACATGAGGTTGCGTCGCGACGGCTCTCGCAGAGTGCACGAGATCGCAGCCGTGTCCGGGCGCGTCGAGGGTGACATGGTCGAGGTCGAGGAGGTGTATGGGACCCGCGACGGGCGTCTGGTGCGATGCGGCGGATTCCCCCCGCACCGCGATCGGTTTGAGCGTGCGGGCCATGACCTGTCCGCGCTGCTCGGGGCGGGGTGAGGCGTGGGGGGCGTCGCCGTGGGCCTGCTGTTCGGGGCGGGCCTGGCCTGCTGCTGGTGGTCGTGCTGGCCGCGCGTCGACCGTCCTGCAGCGCACGGGGACAAGCGGAATCGGCTGCGCGACGACGTGGTGGGTACCGGCCTGCCCGGGATGACCGTGGCGCGGCTGATCGCAGCCTGCACGCTCCTCGGTCTCGCGGTGGCGGTCGCGTACGGAGCCCTCACGGGCGTATGGCCCCTGGCCGTCGGCTTCGGCCTTGGCGCCGGGGCCGCGCCGGTGCTCATGGTCCGGTCTCGGGCACGGAGCCGACGCGCCGTCCTACGCGAGATCTGGCCCGACGTCGTCGACCTCATCGGCTCCGCCGTGCGCGCGGGGATGTCGTTGCCCGAGGCCGTTGCGCAGGTGGGCGCGCGAGGGCCGGAGGAACTGCGCCCGCCGTTCGCCGCCTTCGGGCGGGACTACCAGGCGAGCGGCAGGTTCTCCGTGTGCCTGGACCGCCTGAAGGACCGGCTGGCCGACCCGGTCGGGGACCGATTGGTGGAGTCGCTGCGCATCGCCCGCGACGTCGGCGGCACAGACCTGGGTCGGCTGCTGCGCACCTTGTCGGCCTTTCTCCGGGAGGACGCCCGGACGCGTGCCGAACTGGAGGCGCGGCAGAGCTGGACCGTGAATGCCGCGCGGCTCGCCGTCGCGGCACCCTGGGCCGTGTTGGCGATGCTCTCGACCCGTCCCGACTCGGTCCGCGCCTATGCCAGCGGCCAGGGGGCGCTGCTCCTGGCCGTCGGCGCAGTGGTCTGCGCGGTCGCCTACCGGATGATGATTCGGCTGGGCCGCCTGCCAGAGGACGATCGGGTGTTGCGGTGAGCGGGACGGCGTGGGTTGGGGGGTTCCTGGGGGCGGCGTTCGGAGTGGGGCTCGTGCTGATCGCAGGTCATGTGGCCTCGCTGCGGCGCCCGCGGCTCGACCAGCGGCTCGCTCCCTACCTGCGCGATGCGCCTCCGTCGCGCCTGCTCGCCGCGGTGGAGGGGGAGTCGGCCCGGTGGGGCTCCGTGGCGAACCGGCTGAGGCGACGCGCCGCCGATGGACTGGGTGCGATGCTCGGGGGCGATGCGACCCTTGCGCGACGCCTGGTTCGGGCGGGACGACCAGCGGACGTCGCCGCGTTTCGGCTCGAACAAGTGACCTTCGGCCTCGTGGGGATAGGCATCGGGGTCGTGCTGGGGGCCTGGGCCTGGAGCGCCGATCAGCAATCCCCACTGCTCGCCACGGTCCTCCCGCTGCTCGCGGGTGCCCTCGGTGTCCTCGCGCGTGACTATCTGCTTACCCGTGAAGTGCGCGGGCGCCGTGCCCGGATCTTGACAGAGTTCCCCACGATCGCGGAACTTCTCGCG
>CAKUSI010000021.1 GCA_934678955.1 uncultured Austwickia sp.
ACGCAGCCATCTACCGAGGAGGCGTTGTCCTACGCGCGATCACCCTCTGGCTTCACGCATAAGGAGACACGCCCTAGCGCGGCCGCCTCGAGATAGCTGGTCGAGATGCCCTGCAGGCCCGCGAGATAGATGATCATCGAGAGGCCCACGAACTGGAACGAGTTCACGAGCACGATCACCAGGATCGCGAAGTTCGGCTCGCTGAGCCACGCGACCCGGTCTCCACCGAACGCCACGACGATGTCGTTGAAGGCGCCGTTGTTGTACTGGAACAGCAGGTAGTACATGGTGCCCATGACCACCGGCGACACCAGCGCGGGGAGATAGATGATGGCCCGGACGCCCGAGCGACCGGCCATCGCCCGGTTGAGGATCAACGCGAGCCCCAGGCCGATCACCTGCTGCAGGACGGTCGACCCCAAGCCGTAGATGAGGGTGTTGCGGAGGGCGCCACCGAAGATCGGATCGGTGAAGAGCCGGGCGTAGTTCTCCAGCCCGACGCTGTTCCGGTTGGGCGAGTACCCGTTCCAGTTCGTGAACGAGATCAGGAAGCCATTCAGCATCGGATAGATGGTGAACACCGCGAACAGCAGCATCGCGGGCACGTAGAACAGGTTCAGGGAGCGCCCGAACACCGACTGCGGCTGTGCACTTGGCCGCTTCTGGGCCTTGGGAACTGTCGTACTACTCATTCACCGATCCTCACTTCGTCGTGACGTCACTCGCGGGCTACTACTCGGCGCCGAAGAGCGACGAGAAGTTGTCCTGCATGGTGCGCAGGCTGGTCTCGGGTGTACCGGTGCCGGCGATCAACTCCGCGATCGCGTCGCACATCGGGCCCCACATGCCGTTGGGCAGGTAGACGCGGTCGAAGTAGGACACGAGCGGGGTGCCCGCATCGACGGCCGCGTCGTAGCTGGACTGCAGCGGTCCGAGATCGGCCGTGACGTTGGTGAGCCCCGATGGGTTGCCGGTGCCCTTGGTGAGCTTTGCGGCGTTCTCGGGCTTGGCCATGTAGGCGATGAACTGCTTGGCCTCCTCGACCTCGCCGTCCTTCGCGACGCCGAAGGAGTTCACGCCCTCGCCGCCCATCAGGTAGGCGTCGCCCGAGTCGTTCGGCACCGGGAAGTAGCCGAGGTTCGCGTCGGGATTGTAGGTGAGCGCGTTCGCGGCGATCGAGTTCTGCGCGAGGACCATGCCGGTCTTACCCTCGGCCAACGCACGCGACATGTCGTCGTCGGTGGCGGAGACGAAGTCCGGGTTGAAGAAGCCCGACTTCTGCCAACCCTGGATCTTCGTGGTGATCGCGTTCCAGGGCTCGGCCGGGAAGGTGCCGTCGAGGAGCGCCTGCAGGTCGGCGTCGCTGTAGAAGCCGGGGGCCATCAGGTTGGCGACGTTGCCCGGGTAGTAGCGGTTCTTGCCGCCTGCGAAGACGGCGGTGACGCCCGCGTCGGTGATCTTCTGGGCGGCGGCCTCGAAGTCGGCCCAGGTCTTGACGGTGGCAGCGTCCACCCCAGCCTGCTCGAACACGTCACGGTTGTAGAGCACGCCGGTGGTGTCGAGCTCCAGCGGCAGCGCGTAGAAGTGGCCGTCGGCGTCGCGCATCGCGTCGTCGAGCATCGAGTTGAAGTTGCTCGCCCACTCCTCGCCGTCCAACGGAACGAGGAAGTCCTTGTAGCGCTTCACGGACCAGCCGTGCGTGGCGAAGATGTCGGGGAGGTCGTTGGCCCCCATGCGGACCTTCATGTCCGACTCGTACTGGTTCGACGCCGGCAGGAGGTTGACCGTGATGCCAGTCTCCTCCTTGAACGACGCCGCCATGTCGGTCAGCGTGGCGCGGATCTCCGAGTCGGCCGACTGAGTGACGGCCATGTCGATGGTCTTGCCACCGCCGCCGCTGTTGTCACCCGAGCCGTTGCCGCCATCGCTCCCGCAGGCGGTGAGCGTGGCCGCCGCGAGCACTCCGCTCGCCAGGAGAGCGGCGATGCCTCGTTTGCTCATGTTCCATCCCTTCGTTGATGGTCACGGCTCACCCCCGTGGGTGAGCCAGGCGTCGACATGGTCGCTGTCCGCACGCCTTGATCGAACCTGTTGCAACACGTGTTGAATGTCAATACTTTTCTTATTGCCTTGTCACGAGTACATTCCTCTCAGTCGCGCAATACGCGTAGAAACGACTGCAACACAGCCCTCCCGGAGGAAGAAATGTCCTTACAATGCGGTGCCCGCGCCCTCGCTCTGCGGCTCTCGACGTCGAACGAACACCCCGTCAGGATCGAGGCGGTGGGTGGCGACGCCACGACCGCCACGCCACTCGTGGAGATCCTCGTTCTCGGCGAAGGACGCTCCACGAATCAGACGAGGAACCTGGTCAACACGCTTCGCGGCGCGGCGCTGCGCTACGCCGGCCATCAGGCCGACGCCGACGGAGTCGTCATCACGCAGACCTCCACCGACGGCGCGCTCGAGGCCGTCACCCACGTAGGCACCCCGGGCTCCTCCCTGACCTTCCGGACCACCGTCACGAACACCGGCTCGCGGGATCTCGTTATCCAGGCCGTCACCGCCGGCGTGCTGCCGGTGCCGTTCTCGATGCCGAGCACCGACATCCTCACCGGCCGCTCCTCGTGGTGCGCGGAGAACCGTTGGCGCGTGGAATCCCTGGAGGACGCGGGCCTCGTCGACTGCGCCACCGACCGGATGCACGTCCTCGGAAGCGCCACCGTCACCCGGGTGGGCACCTCCACCTGGACCACCGACGGGCCGCTGCCCGTCGGCGCGCTCGAGGACCGCTCCACCGGGCGTGGCCTCGCGTGGCAGATCTCAGGGGGCGGGCCGTGGCGCTGGGAGCTGGACTCCGCCGCGACGACTCCCGGCCACTTCCTCCTCGCCGCCGCCGGACCGACCGACCTCGACCACGCCTGGAGCGCGACCCTCGCGCCGGGCGCATCCTTCACCACCCCCGAGCTGGTCGTCTCGTTCTCGGAGCAGGGCTGGCAGGGCGCGATCCAGGAGCTGACCAGGCGTCGCCGCAGCGACGCGGCCGCGCACAACACCTCCACCGGCCGCACGGAGCTCGTGTTCAACGACTACATGAACACGATCAAGGCCGACCCGACCGACGAGAAGCTGCTCCCCCTCATCGCGGCCGCCGCGGACGTCGGGGCCGAGGTCTTCTGCATCGACGCCGGGTGGTACGACGAGGACGGCGACTGGTGGCCCAGCGTCGGCGAGTGGCAGCCCTCTCGGACCCGCTGGGGCAGCATCGGCCTCCAAGGCGTCCTCGACGCGATCCGCGATCACGGGATGCGGCCGGGGCTGTGGCTGGAGCCCGAGGTGATCGGAGTGCGCTCCCCCATGGCCGACCGCCTGCCCGAGGACGCGTTCATCCGTCGCGGCGGCACGAGGGTCGTCGAGCACGGTCGCTACTTCCTGAATCTCACCTCAGCCGACGCCCGCGCACACCTCGACGAGACCTTCGACCGGCTGATCGACATGGGCACCCGCTTCTTCAAGCTCGATTACAACGTGACCCCGGGCCTCGGCGACGACGCCCTCGGCTCCCCCGGCGAGGGCCTGCGCGACCACGTCTCCGCCTACCTGGCGTGGTTCGAGGCGCTGCGCGAGCGGCACCCCTCGGTCACGATCGAGAACTGCGGCTCGGGCGCCATGCGTCAGGACTGGGACCAGGTGTCGCGCTTCGACCTGCAGTCGACCTCCGACCAGCAGGACTACCTCCTCTACCCGCCGATCGCGGTCGGCGCACCGATGATCCTGCTGCCGGAGCAGGCAGGCAACTGGGCGTACGCGCAGCCCGAGATGACGCAAGAACTGATCGCGTTCGTCCACGTCACCGGCATCGCGGGGCGGCCGTACTACTCCGGCCACCTCAACCGCATGGCCGACGCCCAGCGCGCGTTGGTGCGCGAGGCGGCGGACACCTGGAAGGCGATCCGCGAGCAGACGGTCGACGGCCTCCCGTTCTGGCCGGCGGGCCTCCCGAGGTGGAGCGACGACGTGCCGGCGCTGGGCCTGATGTGCCCTGACGGGGGCTGCTACGTCTCGGTGTGGAACCGCTCCGACGCCCCGAACGCCGTCGACCTGACAATGCCGCCAGGGTTCGAGGCGGGAGGCGTCGAGCAGGTCTACCCGAGGGATCTTCCCGGGTGGGAGGCGACGGCCGACGAGGCGCGAGTCTCGGTAACGGCGCCGGCAGGCCCCTCCGCTAGGCTCTTCCGCATCATTCCTCGATAAAGAGTGAGGCGCGCGATGGCCACGCCCCGAAAAGCACGGAGCACACGGGCCGATGTCGCGCGCCTCGCAGCGGTGAGCCCCGCCGTCGTCAGCTACGTGATCAACGGCGGGCCCCGCCCGGTCTCCCCGGAGACCCGGTCGCGCGTCGAGCAGGCCATCGCCACCCTGGGATACCGGCCGAACGAGACGGCCCGGGCGCTGGTGCGGGGACGGTCGCACCACGTCGGCCTCGTCGCCGTCGATACGACCGGGCCGTTCTATTCGGAGTTGGCGGCGGCGATCGACCGCGAACTCTTCCTCCGTGGCCTCACGCTGGTGACGGCCAGCTCCACCTACCGCCTGCAGGACGAGAACACGAGCCCGCTGGCACTCCTGCTCGAGCACAACGTGACCGCCGCGCTGATGGCCACCCAGGTCACCGCCGCCGACATCGCGTTCGCCGAGGCGCATGACCTCCCCCTGGTCGCGCTCAACGAGCAGGTGCCCCGCCCGGGGCTGAACGCCTCCATCGTCAACTACCGCGACGCGACCGTCCAGGCCGTCGACCACCTGGTCGACCACGGCAAGCGCCACATCGGCTTCGTCGGCGGCTACTACTCCCGCGACACCCGCTATCCTGCGTGGCGGCACGCGCTCGAACGGGCCGGGCTGCGCCCTGGACCGTCCGTCCAGAGCGACTGGACGCCGGAGGCGGGCTACGAGGCGGGCCGGTGGATCACCGGTCAGCGGTTCTCAGGGGAAGAGCTCGACGCGTTGTTCATTGCCAGCGATGCGATTGCGCTCGGCTGCGTCGCCGCCCTGCGCGAGGCCGGCCTGCGGATCCCAGAGGACATCGCGATCGTATCCTTCGACGGCACAAAGCTCGCCCCATTCATCGGCCCGGGGCTCACGACCATGGCGCAGCCCATCGAGCACATTGCCGCCGCCGTGGCCGCCCTTATCCTCGACCCCGAGCGCGAGCCCGGCACACACCTCTTCTACGAAGCGACGATGGTCCGCCGCCGCTCCTGCGGTTGCACCCCAACAGGCAGCCCCACCTAGTGTCACCGAGCAACACAAGAGGGCGGGCACCCAACCAGATGCCCGCCCTCTCCACGCGCGCCGCGTGATCGCGCTTCGTGCTAGTTCAGGTACTGGCGTTGGGGCTGCTTCATGCCCACGTACCACTCGCGGGCCTGCTGCGTGGACTCGATCCGCGACACCTCCGAGATCGGCACGTCCCACCAGCTGGAGCCGGGCGGGTTCGGGCCGTACAGGTTGGTCTCGATGTGGATCATCACCGCGACGTCCGACGCGACGGCCTCCGCGTAGGCGGCCTCGAACTCGTCGATGGTCTTAACCCTGATCACCTTGATGCCCCATGACTCGGCATTGGCCGCGATGTCGACCGGCAGCAGGTCGCCGTCGGCGTTGTGCCGCTCGGCCTTGCGGTAACGGGTGCCGAAGCGCTGCGAGCCGTGCGACTCCGACAGCGCGCCGATCGACGCGAAACCGTAGTTCTGGAGCAGCACGAAGATGACCTTGACGCCCTCCTGCGCGATCGTCGCCAGCTCCATCGGCAGCATCTGGTACGTGCCGTCGCCGACGATCGCGACCACCTCGGACTCCGGCAGCGCGAGCTTGACGCCCAGCGCGGCGGGGATCTCGTAGCCCATCGTCGAGAACGCGTATTCCAGGTGATACTGCACCGGCGTCTTGGCCTGCCACAGGCACTGCAGGTCTCCGGGCATCGAGCCCGCGGCGTTGATCACGACGTCGTTGTCGCCCATGAGGCGGTTCAGCGAGCCGAACACCTCGGTCTGGGCGGGGAGCTCGTTCCGCGTCGTGTAGCAGGCCTCCGTCGCGGCGGCCCAGTCCGCGCGGACCTCCGCGATCTTCTCGGCATACACCGACGGCACCTGGTAGTCGACGAGCGCCGCGGTCAGCGCGACCAGCGCCTCGCGGGCGTCGGCGACGACCATCTCCGCGGCGTGCTTCGACGCGTCGAAGGCGCCCACGTTGATGTTGACGAACTTCACGTCCGGGTTCCGGAACTGCGTGTGCGACGCCGTGGTGAAGTCCGAGTAGCGCGTGCCGATGCCGATGACGACGTCCGCGTCCTCCGCGAGCACGTTCGCCGACCTCGCGCCGGTCGAGCCCACGCCGCCGACGGCGCAGGGGTGGTCGAAGTTGATCGCGCCCTTGCCCGCCTGGGTGTCGGAGACCGGGATCCCCGTCGCCGACGCGAACGCGCGCAGCTCCTCGGACGCCAGCGAGTAGATGGTGCCGCCGCCGGAGACGATCAGCGGGCGCTCGGCGCCGCGGATGATCTCGGCCGCGCGCTCGATCGCGATCGGCTCGGGGGCGGGGCGGCGGATCCGCCAGGTGCGCGGCGCGAAGAACTCGACGGGGAAGTCGTAGGCCTCCGCCTGCACGTCCTGGGGCAGGGCGACGGTGACCGCGCCGGTGTCGACGGGGTCCGTCAGCACGCGCATGGCCGCCATCAGCGACGGCACGAGCTGCTCGGGGCGCTCGATCCGGTCGAAGAACCGCGAGATGGGGCGGAAGCAGTCGGTGGCACTGACGGCCAACGACGACGGGTCCTCGATCTGCTGCAGCACCGGGTCGGGGTGGCGGGTGGCGAACTGGTCGGACGGGAACAGCAGCACGGGGAGGCGGTTCGTCGTCGCGAGCGCGGCGCCCGTGACCATGTTCAGCGAGCCCGGGCCGATCGACGCCGTGCACATGTAGGCCTGTTGGCGGTTGGTCGCCTTCGCGAACGCGGCCGCCGCGTTGACCATGCCCTGCTCGTTGCGGGGCATGATGTAGGGCATCGCGCCGCCGTCGGGCTCTGGGTCGAGCTCGTTCTGCAGCAGCGCCTGCCCGATGCCCGCGACGTTGCCGTGGCCGAAGATGCCGAACGCGCCGGCGATCAGGCGCTTGGTCTCGCCGTCGGCCTCGACGAACTGGTTGACGAGAAAGCGGATGGTCGCCTGCCCTACGGTGAGGCGCACGGTTTCCGACATGTTCACTCCTTTAGGGGTTGAGGGGGGTCATGGGCAGGCGGGGATCGACCTCTTGGGCGTCCCAGGTCTCCCGGAGCCAGGTGTAGTGGGGATCGTCGGTCATGAGCCAGGTGGCGTCCTCGGCCGGGCCTGCCATGACGTTCAGATAGTAGAGGTCGTACCCGGGCGCCGCGATGGAGGGGCCGTGATAGCCGTACGGCATGATCACGACGTCGCCGGAGTGGACCTCGGCGCACACGTCGATCGGACCCACGGGCGAGGGGTAGATCCGCTGGATCGCCATGCCCGTCGTGCCGTTGGCCGCGGGCCGGACCTCGTAGTAGTAGATCTCCTCGAGCACGCGCTCGATGTCGTTGTGCTCGTCGTGCTTGTGCGGCGGGTAGCTTGACCAGTTGCCGCCGGGGGTCAGCACCTCGCAGGCGAGCAGGTGCGAGGTGTCCAGCGCATTGCCGAGCGCGTAGTTGTTCACCTGCCGCGAGCAGTTGCCCGCGCCGCGCAGGGTCGTGACCACCTCGGACGCCGGGCAGTAGCGCACGGGGAGGTCGGTCGTCGCCTTCGCGGCGGGGAGCGCGAACCGGCCGCCGTCGTCGCTCGCGATCGTGAACGTGGTGTCGCGCGGGACGTACAGGTAGTCGGTGATGGCCGTCCACACCTCGGGGCGCCCGGAGATGCGGTGCGTCTCCCCGTCGACCTCGACGACGCAGCCGCCGGCGAGCGGGAGCACGAGCAGCTCACTGTCGCCGGTGCTCACCTCCTGCGAGCCTGCGGCGGGCAGTGCCAGCACCTTGATCGAGCTGAACTCCCAGCCCGCGCGTTCCGCGGACACGTCGGTCTCGAACCGGCCGTGCGCCGTCGATCCCGCCCGGATCACATAGGTGTCGTTGTCACTCATCTACCCTCCATCTCGAATCCCCGCCCGGCGGCGGCGAGCAGTTCTGCAACCTCGTCCTGGCGCGGCATCGCCGCCGAACAAGCCAATCGGGTGGCGACGATGGCGCCGGCAGCGGACGCGAAGGTCGCGATCTGCTCGATCCCCCAGCCGCCCAGCAACCCGTGACACACGGCGCCGCCGAACGCGTCGCCAGCGCCGAGCCCGTTGACCACCTCGACGGGGAAGGCGGGCACGAACGCGCGTTCCGTGCGCGACTTCACGAGGGTCCCCGTCGGCCCCTGCTTCACGAAGGCGATCTCGACGCCGCGGTCGAGCAGCGCGTCCGCCGCGCGCTCCGGGTCGCTCTCGCCGACGGCGATGCGGCACTCCTCGACGTTCCCGATCGCGACGTCGACGCTGCCGAGCACGCGGGCGGCGGCCTCCGTCGCCGAGGCCTCGT
This sequence comes from uncultured Austwickia sp., assembly GCA_934678955.1. Next base: position 8,591 of record CAKUSI010000021.1, read on the forward strand.
CGGCCCAGAACCGGGGGCGGTAGTCGAGGTCGAGGACGGTGACACCGTCGCGATGGCGCGCCAGCGCGGTCTCGTGCATGGCCCGGGACGGCTCGGCGGAGAGCCCGCTCACGGTGAGCCACAGGATGCGGTAGTCCTCGAGGTCCGCGGGAAGGTGATCCGGGCTCAGCTCGAGGTCCGGCGTGGTCGGCCACCGGTAGAAGTAGAGCGGGAAGTTGTCCGGGGGGAAGATCTCGCAGAAGGTGACGGGCGTGTTGAAGTGCGGGTTGGTCACCACGAGGGACGAGTCGACGCCCAGCCGGCCGAGCTCCTCGACCACGTAGCGGCCGAACGGGTCGTCCCCCACCCCGGTGAGCACGGTGACGTCGCGGCCGTAGCGCGCGCAGGCGGCGGCGACGTTCGTCGCCGACCCGCCGAGGAACTTGCCGAAGGTGTCGACGGCCTCCAGGCGGACGCCCGGCTGCAGCGGATAGAGGTCGACGCCGCACCGGCCGACGGCCAGCACGTCGCGCGCCCTCGAGTCATCCACTCCGACGACCCCCTTTCGGTCCCCAGTCTGCCGGAAACAGCCCAACAGGTCAATCCATGTTCTGACAAACCTACCGCATTGATACGCGGTATGATCACCGGGATCGAGTTATGTTCACCACACGGTCAGACAAATCGGGCCAGTGGATGGAGGATTGATATGGACGAGACCTACGCTCCCGAGATCGTCATGGACAGGGAGTCCTCCACGCCCCTCTACGAGCAGATCGCCCGACCCATCGAGGCGGCCATCCTCTCCGGGGAACTCCCCGCGGGCGCGCTGATCGAGGACGAGGTCTCCATGGCCCAGCGGCTCGACGTCGCCCGGCCGACCGCCCGCCGCGCGCTGCAGGAACTCGCCAACAAGGGCCTGCTGACCAGGCGCCGCGGCGTCGGCACCCGGGTCACCCCGCCGCACGTCCACCGGCCGATGAAGCTCTCGTCGCTCAACGAGGACCTCGCCGTCGCCGGTTTCACCCCCACCACGAAGGTGCTCGGCTACGGCGTTCGCGAGGCGACGGCGAGCGAGGCGAGCGAGCTGGACATCGCGACCGGCGACGGCGTCCTCGACGTCAGGCGCCTGCGCTACGCCGACGACCACCCCCTCGCCATCCTCACCAACCTGATCCCGCTCGACATCGCCCCCTCCTGGCAGGACCTCGGCACGAACGGCCTCTACCACTGCCTGCGCGAGCACGGCGTCGACATCGCCGCCGCCAGCCAGCAGATCGGCGCGCGCGGGGCCACCGAGGAGGAGGCCGAGATCCTGGGCGAGCAGCCCGGAGCGCCGCTGCTCACGATGCACCGCGTCGGCCGCACCGCGGAGGGACGCGTCGTCGAGGTCGGCACGCACGTCTACCGCCCGAGCCTCTACTCCTTCCGGTTCTCGCTGTTCACGTCGTAGTTCTTTGTACTAACAAACACTTGACATGACCGCTCAAGGTGCTGTCTAATGGGCGACGAACCGCGGCGTTGCGGCCGCCCATGTGAATACAGGAGCACTCGATGGCTGACATCTCTTACACCCCCGGCCCACTGCTTGATGCTGCGCGAACCACCCCCACCGCGCTGTGGAACGACTCGTCCGACCTCGCCGAGCTGAAGCAGTCGATCTCGTTCGGCGGCGTGGGGGCGACGTGCAACCCTGTGATCGCCTACACCACGATCTCCAAGAACCTCGACGTGTGGAAGCCCCGGATCCAGGCCATCGCCGACGCGAACCCCACCTGGGGGCTGGCCGACATCGGCTGGCAGGCCGTCAAGGACATGTCGGTCGAGGCCGCGCAGCTGCTCGAGCCCATCTTCGACGAGCACAACGGCCGCAACGGCCGCCTGTCGGTGCAGACGGACCCCCGCTTCTTCCGCAACGCCAAGGCGCTCGCCGACCAGGCCGAGGAGTTCCACAACCTGGCCAGGAACATCGTGGTGAAGATCCCCGCCACGAAGACCGGCCTCGAGGCCATCGAGGACGCCACGTCGCGCGGCGTGTCGATCAACGTCACCGTCTCGTTCTCGGTGCCTCAGGCCGTGCAGGCCGCCGAGGCCATCGAGCGCGGCCTGAAGGCCCGCGAGGCCGCCGGCCACGACGTCTCCGAGATGGGCCCCGTCGTCACCATCATGGGCGGCCGCCTCGACGACTGGCTGAAGCACGTCGTCGCCCGCGACAAGGTCTTCATCGACCCCTCCGCCCTCGAGTGGGCGGGCGTCGCGTGCATGAAGCGCGCCTACCAGGTGTTCCAGGAGCGCGGCTTCCGCTCGCGCGTCCTCTCCGCGGCCTTCCGCAACGTGATGCAGTGGTCCGAGCTCGTCGGCGGCGACGTCGTCGTCTCCCCGCCGTTCGGCTGGCAGAAGATCATCCAGGGCTCGGACTACGTGGTGGAGCCGAAGATCGACGTGCCGGTGCGCGAGGACTACATCGAGCAGCTGAACCGCCTCGAGGACTTCCGCCGCGCCTACGAGGTCGACGGCATGCCGATCGAGGAGTTCGAGAACTTCGGCCCCACCCGCAAGACGCTGCGCCAGTTCCTGCAGGCCGACGCCGACCTCGACCAGTTGGTCGCCGACATCCTCGTTCCCGCCCCCTGATCCCGCGTGGCGGCGGCGCGACCGACCACCACTGAACACAGATCTGCGCAGGTTTATGCACGAGCCTGTATCGCGCCGGCCTCGGGTAGGGAGAGGTTGGTGTTGTCCCCGATAGTGTGTGCTTCGCAGATGCCCGAGACCCCCACCGGTTGAGCCGGATAGCCGTTGGTCGAGCCGGACCCGCGCCGGGTCCGTGTCGACGCCACTAGCCCGACGACAGGAGCCCCGTGAGCAACGACATGGGACACATCTTCCCCGGCAAGGAGTTCATCGCGACGACGCTCGACGCGCTGCAGGTCAAGGACGACATGTCACGCAAGGCGACCGTCCCCTACCTGCAGCGAGCGGCCATGGCCGGCATCCTCATCGGGGTGTTCTACGGCGCGTACTACAGCACGATGTCGGTCTTCGCCGCGCTGACGCTCGACGGCACGCCACTGGCGGGGTTGGGCAGGATCGCGGGCTCGCTCGTCTTCGGCTGGGCGCTGATCTTCATCTATTACACGAAGTCAGAGCTGCTCACGTCGAACATGATGGTGGTGACCATCGGGCGCTACTACCGCGAGGTCACCTGGGGGCGCGCCTTCTCGATCATGGGCCTCTGCTACCTCGGCAACGCGCTCGGCGGCCTGCTGCTCGCCGTGTTCGTGAAGTTCTCGACGCTCGCGACCGGCCCGGTGATGGAGCAGATGGTGCACTCGGTCGAGCTGAAGCTGGCCTACGTCTCGAGCGGCCCGGCGGGGTGGGGCGACCTGTTCGTGCGCGCCATCCTCTGCAACTTCATGATCAACGTCGCCATGCTGCTGGTCTACAACGGCTACGTGAAGGCCGACTTCGCCAAGATGTGCGCCATGATCGCCTCGGTGTTCATCTTCGCCTTCCTCGGCCTCGAGCACTCCGTCGCCAACACGGTCCTCTTCCTGATCGTCGGGCTGCGCGAGGGCATCGACGTCGGCCTGGCGCTGGGCAACGTCGGCATCGCGCTGGCGGGCAACTTCGTGGGCGGCGGCCTCCTGATCGGCGCCTACTACGCCTACGTGAACGACTCCAAGCGCCACCTCCACGAGGAGACGCCGGAGCTGAACGTCCCCTGATGACGCGGCTGGGGGGCCCGCTGGTAGGTGGCCGGCGCTCACTCCGTTAGGTGGACGGCCCTCACTCCGTTAGGTGGACGGCGCTCGCTCCGTCGAACGAAGGGTTGAGTCCTCATATACCACGCACAAATCTCTCTATGTGTGGATGAAGGCCCTATATGGGCCTACGTCGGCGCATAGAGAGATTTGTGCTCGGCAGCAGCTCGGCTCAGAGGGACATGACGACGACGCCGCGGCCCTTCATGGAGCCGTCGCGGAGGCGCGCGTAGCCCTTGTTCACGTCGTCGAGGCTGAACGTCTGGTTGACGACGTCGTCGACGTTGATCGCGCCGGTCGCGGCCATGTCGATCACCGCGGGAAGGTCGACGCGCGTGCGGGCGCCGTAGGAGCCGATGATGGTCTGGCTCCGGCGAACCGTGCGGTTGATCTCCACCTCCGCCTTCTGCACGCCGGAGCCCAGCCCGATCGGCACCATGCGGCCGCCGTCGGCGAGGACGTCGAGCGCGGTGCTCCAGGTCTGCGGGCGGCCGAGGGCCTCGAAGGACACGTCGACGCCGACGCCGTCGGTCAGTCCGAAGACGCGCGCGCGGGCGTCCTCCCGGGCGCTGTTGATCACATCCGTGGCGCCGAGTTCCCTCGCGGCCTCGAGCTTGGAGTCGTCGACGTCGATCGCGATCACCTGACGAGCACCCATGGTCCTGGCGAACTCGATGATCATGGAGCCGACGCCGCCGGTCGCGACCACCGCGACGGTCTCGCCGTAACGGAGGTCCGCGCCGCGGCGGACGGCGCCGTAGGCGGTCATGGCGGCGCAGCCGAGGATGGCGGCGTTGGCGACGTCGAGGCCGTCCGGGACGGGAGCCACCGACGTCGCGGGCACGACGCAGTACTCGGCGAGGCCGCCCATGGAGTACATCCAGACGGGGTTGCCGTCGAGATCGGCGAGTCGGGTCTCGCCGTCGTACAGCACGCCCTTGAGCCGGTTGAGCTCGAAGAACGGAGCGCAGAGGTCGTCGCGGCCGGCCCGGCAGGCGCGGCACTGGCCGCAGGGCATCAGGAACGCCGCCGCCGCGCGCATCCCCACCTCGAGGCCGGGGACGGTGGTGCCGACGCCGATCTCGACGATGGTCCCGGCCACCTCGTGGCCGAGCACGCAGGGCGAGGGGAAGGCGATGTGCCCGCCGATCACGTGAAGGTCGGAGTGGCACAGGCCACACGCGCTGACCTTGAGCAGCACCTCGTTGACCCGGGGACGAGGGGTTCGGATGGTCTCGACCTCCAGCTCCCCACCTGGAGTACGCAGCACCGCGGCCCGCATGGTGTCAGGAATCATGTCATCTCCTCATTTGTACTGACATATGAACGCTATCTCATGAGGCATCTAGCGTCTATAGCGGGGCATACTAATTTATTTGACCGAACATTTGTTGCATCGGAGAACAGTTCGTGCCCCAGCCGGCGGCGCGGCGTTCAGGAGTTGATGTAGCGCAGGGAGTCGGCGGCGCGGCGGACGGCCTCGTCGCCGAGCAGGTCGACAAGGGCGGCGTGGGCGTCCGCCCCGGCGGCCTCGTTTCCGCTCACGTACAGCCAGTCGCCGCGGCGGGACCGCTCGCCCAGATCGACCATCTCGCGCAGCGCGTCGCCCACGTGCGTCGGCGAGGTCACCAGGCGCAGCGAGGCGAGCGCGCCGGACAGCTCGTACCCGCGCAGCTCGTCGAGGATCCAGGCCTCCGGCCGCTTCTCGCCCAGGCCCCAGGCGAGGTCGATCCCCCGCGCCCCGCCGCGGAGGGCCGCGAACACCCCTGCGGCGCCGGAGCCGGTGACGACGGCCACGCCCGGCCCGCCCCGGTCCACGCGGTTCGGGTGCGGCATCACCCAGGCGCGGAACTCGTCTCCCGGGTCGGCCCGGTGCAGGAACGCGGCCGCGCGTCGCGGCCACTCCTCGCGCATCGTCACCTGCACCTTGACGACGCCGCCCCCGTCCGCGCCCCGTCGCGCCTCCGACGCGGTGTAGAGGCGGGGCGTGATCCGCGGCAGGGCGAGCAGCCCCTCCGCGCCCAAGGCGCCCACCTCCTCGGCGCGCAGCGCGCTCAGGTCGAACACGGACGCAGCGAGCCGCGCGGCCGTGGCCCGGGAACGTCGGGCCGGGCGGTGTGGCACCGGAGTCGTCCAGTAGCCCAGTTCCGCGTCGGCGAGCCCGGGGTCGAGCGACGCGAGGCGCGCGGGATCGTTGCGCCACCAGACGTAGAGCATGTCGCCCGGACCGACCTCGGCGCGCGTGCGGAGCTCGACCTCCACCACCGTGCTGCGCGAGGAGGAGGCGACGGTGCGCGTGCCGACCACCCGGAACGAGCAGGTGTCACCCCGCATGACGCGCCGCGCCCGGCGCCGGTAGGCCGCGAAGGCGAGGTCGCGGGGGCTGCGCGACTCGGCGGGCAGCCTCACCCAGGCGGCGCGCGCGATGTCCTTGGCGTGGGAGCCGAGCGCGTCGGCCAGGCGGACCGGAGGACCCGCCAGCGTGCTCAATGGGACTCCGCGACGACGGCGTCCTCGGGCGCGTGCGCGTCGGGGGCGGCGGTCACGGGTTCGCGGTCCATCCACGACCCGCGCAGCCAGCGCCCGATCATCAGCGCGGCGCGCACGGCCTCATGGCCAGCGAGCGCCCAGAACAGGCCGGGCAGGCCGAGGCCGAGCTGCGACACGAGGAGCCACGCGAGCGGGAGCAGCACGAGGACGCTGGCGGCGATGGAGTAGGCCATCGGCACCACGACGTCGCCCGCCGATCGCAGCGCGCCGTAGACGACGGTCGTCGCGGCCGACAGCGGCAGCAGCACGACGCTCACCGCGAGCGCGCCGCGCGCCATGTCGACGATCGCCTCGCTCGCCCCGAAGACCGACAACGCCGGCTCCGCGAAGTACCAGAGCGCGGCCGCGAGCGCCGCCGAGGCGACCGCCGTCCAGCCGGCCGCGCGCAGCGTCGTGAGCTTCGCCCGGCGCACGTCGCGCTCGCCGACGTTCCACCCGACGATGGTCTCGTTGCCCTGCGCCAGGGCGAGGATCACGCCGGTCACGAGGGCCGTGAGCGTGAGCGCGTAGGAGCGGGCGTTGATGGCATTCGCGCCGAGCACGTTGATGAGCGACAGCGTCGCGACGATGGCCAGGTTGTAGGCGCCGTTCTCGAGCACGGTCGGGATCGACAGGCGCATCATCGCCCAGAGCGTGCGGCGCGCGGACCCGTCGTTCGGCGTCGCCCCGCGGAACAGGGTGACGCCCGTGCGGCTGCGCAGCAGCCACATCAGGATCAGCACGCCGATGCCGCGCACCAATAGGGACGGCAAGGCGGCGCCGACGACGCCGAGGTTCAGCACGAGCACGAACACGCCGAGCAGCGCCACGTCCACGAGGTTCACGACGATCGCGAGCAGGAGGATCGCGGGGGTGCGGCCGTAGGCGCGGAGCACGGCGGTCGCGGTCACGATGTACGCGTTGAACACGAGGCTCAGCGCGATCACCCACAGGTAGGCGAGGGCGTCGTCGACGAGCTCCTCCGGGGTGTTGATGAGACGCAACACGATCGGCCCCGAGACGACGACGATCAGCGCGAGCCCGACCCCGAGCAGGCTGCCCGCGCGCAGCGCCGTGCGCGAGCTGCGCGCCGCGTCGCGCTCCTTGCCCGCCCCCAACTGCTGCGCGACGACGACCAGCGCCCCGATGCTGAACAGCACCGACACGTCGTAGACGACACCCAGCATCTGGTTCGCGGTGGCGACCGCGGCGTTCAGCTCGGGGGAGGCGATGCTCAACACGATCACGTTGCCGAGCGCCGCGAGCAGGGTGAGCACGGTCACCACGAGCAGCGGCCAGCTCAGTCGCATCAGACTCTTGCGAACGAGTCCGGTGGGGTTGTCTGTCACTGGCACGCCTCTCGAGGTGGGAAGTTAGGCTCACCTTACTTTCATCTCGGCGGGCGCGTCCTCCGGATCCCACGGGGCGACCGGCGGGCCCGTCTCTGGGGGCCCTCCGCCCGCATCCCCCGCCCCGTCGACGAGGAGGGGCAGGAACACAAAAGAACGGCCCCTGACTTAGGCGTATCACCTAGTCAGAGGCCGTTTCCCTGGTTGTGGACCTCCGTAGAGAGTTTGAGAACCCCTGCCCACACCTGAAAACCCTGTCCTTGCGCAGGTCACGGGGCTTCTACAACCACAACCAGCGCTCCTCCGAGCCTACCGTTTCCGACTCCAGGGGGCGAGTGGTGCGATCACTTGGGATGGCTCAAACCCTCCTTCGACCGGAGCAGGTGGACGATCTGGTGGCGCAGTACCGCGAGGGCGCAACGCTAGTGGAGCTGGCATCCGTGTTCGGAGTGAACCGCCGCACGGTCGCCACCCACCTCGCCCGTCGGGAGGTGACGATCCGCCGTGGACGGTTCGATCCTTCCCGCATCCATGAAGCAGCCGACCTCTACCTCAGCGGGTTGACGCTGGTAGAGGTCGGCATGAAGGTCGGGGCGGGGCCTCAGGCGGTCCGGCAAGCGCTCGCTTCGCACGGTGTCGTGATTCGGCCTGACGGGGGCCGTCGTTCGCGGATCACCGCGTCCTCGTCCGCCGCCGGTTGAGCCTAGGCACGAAGGACCGGCACCCGAGTGTTCGCCTCCGCGAGCGCTTCGTGGCGCTGGTGACGACGGATCGTCGCTTCGCGCAGGCGTGCGCGAGTGAGCAGAACGACGCTCACGGGTCCCATGATGATGAACTTGAGTGCGTTCCAGCATGCCCACAGGACGATGAGGTGGAGCCAGCCGGGGCCGCCGTCGGCTGCCGCGCCAGAGCAGATGCTGGCGATCAGGATGTACGGAAGCGCGACCAGCATCGCGGGTATCCCCCACTTGAGTCCGCGTCGGGTGCGGATGGCAGCGAGCAGTCGGTTGCTCGGCATGTAGCGGTGCAGATAGTCGCGGGTGCGAACGCTGAGCGTCCAGATAAGGCGGAACATGACGGGCCTCTCGTCACACGTGTTACTCCGTCGAGGAGGCAGAACGTGTGTGAGTGCCCGAAGGCCGTCCCGGAGGACCCGCAATATGAGGAGAACCTGCCTCACCATCCACTGTACGCCGGGGTCGGCTTTCAAGGAACCCTTCGGCTCCCGCGTCGCCGCGCGCACCTCTCTGTAGGAGTGAGAGAGAATGCCCGCCTGCTGCAGGAATGGGTGGCGGCCGGCCATCCCGCGGAGACCTTCTCCGCGCTCGGTGAGGTCCACATGTTCATCGGTGCCATGATCATGGCACCGCTGGCTGCGTGGCTGATGAAGAAGCTTGACGCACTGTGGGACGGGAAGATCCGGGCCGGGTTCGAGATGCTTGTGAACCTGTTCTCGGCCGGCATCTTCTCCTTCGCCATGGCCGTGGCCGGTTTCTACCTGCTCGCCCCGGTGGTCAACGGACTGATGAACGCGCTGTCGGCGGGTGTGGCCGGCCTCATCAACGCAGGCCTGCTGCCGTTGGTTTCGCTGCTGATCGAACCGGCGAAGGTGTTCTTCCTCAACAACGCGATCAACCACGGCGTGCTGACGCCGCTCGGCATCGCCGACGCTGCGGAACACGGCAAGTCCGTGCTGTTCATGCTCGAGGCGAACCCCGGCCCCGGCCTGGGAATCCTCCTCGCCTACTGGTTCTTCGGCAAGGGCGCGGCCAGGGCGTCGGCGCCCGGCGCCGCGATCATCCACTTCTTCGGCGGCATCCACGAGATCTACTTCCCGTACGTGCTGATGCGGCCGCAGCTGATCATCGCCGCCATCGGTGGCGGCATGACCGGCGTGTTCCTCAACGTGGCTTTCAAGACCGGCCTGGTCTCGCCCGCCGCGCCCGGCTCCTTCATCGCAGTCATGGCCGTGGCGGCCAGGGACTCCTACGTCGGCCTTGTGATAGCGGTGTTCGGGGCGGCGGCCGTCAGTTTCGCCATTGCCGCACTACTTCTGCGGATCAGCGGGAAGGGTGAGGATGACCTGGCGGCGGCCACCGCCAAGATGGAGGCGATGAAGGGGAAGAAGTCCTCCGTTGCCGGTGCGCTGGTGGGCGACGCTGGCGCCGACACCTCGGGCCACACCGGGCGCATCAACCGGATCGTCTTCGCGTGCGACGCCGGCATGGGTTCCTCCGCAATGGGCGCGACCGTGCTGCGGAACAAGGTCAAGGAGGCCGGCTTCTCCGACATCCTCGTCACCAACAAGTCCATCGCCAACCTCAACGACGAATGGGACGTGGTGGTCACCCAGCAGGAACTCACCCAACGCGCCAGACAGCGCACCGGGGGCGCCATCCACGTCAGCGTCGACCAGTTCATGAACTCGCCCAGATACGACGAGGTGGTCGAGCTGGTCCGGGAACGCAACAGCGACGTGCCCGTCGCGGCCGCAGCGCCCGCCGCGGTACCAGCCCGTGCGGCACACGCCGAGCCGGAGCCGGAGCCGGAACCCGCGCGGGAGGTCATGACGGATCGCACCATCATCTTGTCCGGCAGCGCCGGATCCGCCACGGACGCCATCGACGAGGCCGGCCGGCTGCTGGTGGCCGTCGGGGCCGTCGACGACGACTATGTCGCGGCCATGCACGACCGGGAGGCCACCGTCAGCACGTTCATGGGCAACGGGCTCGCCATCCCGCACGGCACCAACGAGGCCAAGTCGGCGATCAAACGGACCTCCATGTCCTTCGTCCGCTACGCGGAGCCAATCGACTGGAAGGGGGAACCGGTGGAGTTCGTCATCGCCATCGCGGGCATCGGGGACGAACACCTCGGGCTGCTCCAGAAGGTGGCACTGACCTTCGCCGATCTCACGCAGGTGGAGAAGCTGAGGGCCGCCAGCACCGCCGACGAGGTCCTCGACATCTTCGGCAGGGACTGAGGTGAACGACATGAAGGCTGTTCACTTCGGGGCCGGCAACATCGGCCGAGGCTTCGTCGGACTGCTGCTCCGGCAAGCCGGGATGGACCTGGTCTTCGCGGACGTTTCCGCCCCGCTCATCGACGCGCTGAAGGCGGCGGACTCCTACCAGGTGCACGCCGTCGGGACTGACCCGTACGACGTCACGGTCAGCGGGTACTCGGCTGTCAACTCGGCCACCGAACCAGAGGCCCTGACCCGTGAGCTCGCCAGTGCGGATCTGATCACTACCACCGTCGGCGTCCACATCCTGAAGTTCGTGGCGCCCGCCATCGCGGCCGGCATCGCGGCCAGGCCCCCGGGTGCGCCCCGGGTGGCGGTGCTGGCGTGCGAGAACGCCATCCATGCCACCGACATCCTCCAGGCCGCGATCCGTGAGCACTATGCAGGCGACGACCTCGACGACAGGGCGGCCTTCGCGAACACCGCCATCGACAGGATCGTCCCCGCCCAAGCCCCGGACGCGGGCCTCGACGTCACCGTCGAGACCTTCTTCGAATGGGTGATCGACAAGCAACCATTCGGCGACGATGTGATTGACATCCCGGGGGTCGTGTGGGTGGATGAGTTGCGGCCATACATCGAGCGCAAACTCTTCACCGTGAACACCGGCCACGCGATCACCGCGTGGCACGGCTGGGCCGCAGGGATCCAGAAGATCTCCGACGCGGTCCAGGAGCCGGGCGTGCGCTCGAAGGTGGCAGGGGCGCTGGCGGAGACCTCGGCGCTGCTGGTCGCCAAGCACGAGTTCGACGCCGACGTGCAGCGGGCCTACGCAGCCAAGAACCTGGAGCGGTTCGCCAACCCGTACCTGCCGGACACCGTCGAGCGGGTCGGCAGGTCCCCGTTGCGGAAACTGTCCCGACACGACCGGATCGTCGGGCCCGCGGCGGAACTGGCGGAACGTGGTCTGGGTTTCGAGAACCTCCTCGAGGCCTTCGCGGCGGCGCTGGCCTTCGACGTGGCCGACGATCCGGAGGTCGCCCAGCTGAAGGAGATCCTTTCCTTGGGCGACGCGGATTCCGCCACGGTCACCATCACGGGCCTGGACGCCGACCACCCGCTCTACCCGGCCGTCCGGGACCTGATCCGGCAACGCATCGTCGCCACCGGCAACTGACACCGGCCGACGCGCACAAATCCATCATCACCCATTTGGAAGGAACATACCCATGGCAGAACGAACGGTGAAGATCGCCAGCAAGAGCGGCCTCCACGCACGTCCCGCATCCATCTTCACGAAGGCGGCCGCCGAACAACCGGCGGCCGTGACCATCGGGAAGCCGGGCGGCAACGCGGTCCAGGCGTCGAGCATCCTGATGCTGATGACGCTCGGGGCGAAGTACCAGGACGAGGTGATCCTGCGCGCCGAGGGCGACGGTGCTGAGGAGTCGGTGAACGCGCTCGGAGACCTCCTGGAGCGCGATCTGGACGCTGAGTAGGCACGCCGAATTTCCCGGGAATGACTTGTGGGGCTGCGCAGATTGCGCAGCCCCACAGTCATGCCCCAGTCAGATGCCGAGCTCGGCCAGGATCGGAAGCTCCGCCCGAACGCTGCCTCGAGCCTCCTTGGCTGTGCGGGCGCCGACCGCGAGCTGGGCCAGGCGCTTCGCGTCCTCGATCGTCACGGTTTCGAGCACCTTCGCCACGGCCGGGAGGGAACGGGGCGTCATGGACAGGGAGTTGACGCCGAGCCCGACCAGGACCACGGCCAGTGCCGGATCCCCGGCCGCCTCGCCGCACACCCCGACGGACTTGTTGGCCTTGTCCCCGTAGGTCCCAGGGTCCCCGCCTGCGGAACGGGCGCCGTCGCAGGTCATGGCGACCAGCCGGAGCACGGCCGGCTGCCACGGATCGTTCAGGTGTGCCAGCGATCCGAGCATGCGGTCGGCGGCCATCGTGTACTGGGTCAGGTCGTTGGTTCCGATGGAGGCGAAGTCGGCGACCTGCAGCATCCAGTCGGCCGTCACGGCCGCGGAGGGCGTCTCCACCATGATCCCGGCGGGCGACAGGCCACGTTCACGGCACAAGGCGATGAACTCCTCGGTGTCCTCGACGCTTGAGACCATCGGCACCATCACCCAGACCTCTGCATCCGTCTGGCTGGCGGCCGCGGCGATCGCATCGAGTTGGTTGGCAAGAACCTGCGGCTTCTCCCAGGACGTCCGCCAGGCGCGGACCCCGAGCGCAGGGTTGGGCTCGTCGGCGTCGGTCAGGAACGGAAGCGGCTTGTCCGCGCCGGCGTCGATGGTTCGGACCACCACCTTCTTCCCCGGGAAGCACGCGAAAGTGTCCCGGTACGCCTGGGTCTGCTCCTCGACGCTGGGCTCCTCGTCCCGGTCGAGGAACAGGAACTCTGTGCGGAACAGCCCGACGCCGTCGGCGTTCGCGGACACCGCACGCTTCGCGTCCTGCACGCCGCCGATGTTGGCCAGCAGCGCCATCCGGGTGCCGTCGGCCAGGGTGGCCCCACCGCCCGCGTAGGTGAGCGGATGCTGCTGCAGTTCGGCCCAGGCATCGGCCAGCTCGCGTTCCCTCTGGCCGACGGCGTCGGTGATGATGCCTTGTGCCCCGTCGACGAAGACCTCAGTGTCTGCCGGGATGTCCAGGACGCCCTTGGCCGCAACGATGGCGGGCAGGCCCAACTGGCGGGCCAGGATCGCGGTGTGGGACTGGGGTCCGCCGTCGGAGGTGACGAGCCCAACCACCCTGGCCGGGTCGAGGGTGGCCGTATCGGCCGGGGCCAGGTCGATGGCCAGCAGCACGAACGGCTCGGCCGCGCTGGGGATGCCGGGCGGTTGCTCGCCCCGGAGCTCGGCGACGATCCGGTCCCGCACGTCCTTAACGTCCGTGGCGCGCTCAGCCATGTAGCCGCCCAGGCCGACCAGCATGTCGGCCACCTGGTTCCCGGCCTCCCAGACCGCCCGCTCTGGCGTCAGCCGCTGCGACGCCACCATGCCGGCGGCGCTCTGCGTCAGCGTCGGATCCGCGGCCATCTGGGCTGTGGCCTCCAGGACCCCTCGGGCATCGCCGGTGGCTGACTTGGCCCGTTCCTCCAGCAGGTCTCGAACGCGCCCGGCTGCGACGCCGATCCGGGCCGCCTCCACCTCAAGGTCTGCGCCGTCGGCCACCCGGTCCGACTCGGGAGGTTCGGACACCGGGGGCGCCATCTTCTTCACCTTGGCGATCACACGCCCTGCGCTTACAGCCACACCTTGGTACTGGGACACCTTCGTCGCTCCTCGTGACAGCCTGCCCGGGCCGTCTGCCCGGAATGTTCCCCATGCTAACGGGCCGCATCCGCCGCGGGGAGGCGGCGCAGGATTCAGTGTGCCGTGGGCGCACACCTTCCAATCGGTTCGGGCGCGGGCTGCCTGTCTATCTATGCGGGCTTGCGACGGGCCTCGATGCTGCGGTCCGCCAGCTCGCCGCCGGCGCCGGCGTACATGTGGACCACGACGTCGATGCCCAGTTCGTACAGCTCCTCCACGTCCTCGTGGTAGACCGCCACCGCGGAGACCTTGCCGGTGAAGCTGCGTTCCCGGATCTCGCGCAGGGCGTCGATATTGGCGTGCTGGGACGGCATGGTCAACGCGATGATCTCGATGAGCCCGTTTCGGATGACGCGGTCCCAGAAGTCGTTGTCCGTCGCGTCGCCCTCGATCACGTTCACACCGTCGCGGGTGAGGATTTCGACGCGGTGCGGGTCGTGCTCGATGCCGAGCACGTTGGGGCCGTACTCCTCGACCAGACGCTCGTACGACGCTATCCCGACCCGGCCCATGCCGAGCACCAGAGCGCGGGCGTCGCCGAGCTCGATCGGCCGGTCGTGGAGGTGCAGCTTCTCCGGTGGGCGGTGCGGGAAGCGGGCGGCGAAGTTCGACAGCAGGGAGGTGTTGCGCGGGTTCAGCACGGAGGCAAGGACGAAACTCCCGGCGACCGCCACGGCGATCGTGACCAACCAGTCCGGCGCCAACCATCCGGCCGCCACACCGAGAGAGGCGACGATCAGCCCGAACTCCGAGTAGTTGGCGAGCAGCACGCTCGCCAGCAGGCTGGTGCGGTGCCGCATCCCCATCGCCCACAGCAGCACCCAGTAGCCGAGCCCCTGGAGCGGGAGCAGCAGCAGGAGCATCAGGCCCCCGATCAGGGTGTGGGCGGTCGGCATCCCCGCGAATCCGATGTTGACGAAGAACCCGACCAGCAGCAGTTCCTTGAGCGTGAACAGGGAGTGGGACAGCTGGTCGGCGCCCGGATGCCCGGCCAGCACCATGCCCATGATCAGCGCGCCCAGCGACCCGGACAGGCCGAGGTACTCGAACAGTGCGAAGCCGGGGATCAGGGCCATGAAGATGCCGAACAGCGCCTGCATCTCGCCGTGCCCGAGCTTGGTGAAGCGGCGCAACAAGATGACCAGCAGCGGGATCAGGAGCGCCAGGCCGAGGGTCAGCGGGCTGGGTGCGGTGCCGCGGGAGATGGAGATGAAGGCGACGGCGAAGATGTCCTGCATGACCAGCACGCCGATGGTGATCCGGCCGTACAGGGCCTGTTCGTCGCCGCGGTCCTGCAGGATCTTCACGGCGAAGACGGTGCTGGAGAAGGACAGCGCCAACGCCAACACGGCCATGACGCCGACACCGCCGACGCTGATGACCCCCCAAAGTGCCAGCAGCCACAGGAAACCGGTCCCCACCAGCACCGTCCCGATCAGGTGGGCGGTGGCGGTCAGCCACACCTCCTTGCCCAGCAGCGCCTTGATGTCCAGCTTCAGGCCGATGGCGAACAGCATCAGCGTCACGCCCAGGTTGGCTGCGACGTCGAGGCCCGCGATCTTGTCGACGCCCAGGCCGTTGAGCAGGAATCCCGCGGCCAGGAACCCGATCAGGGGCGGCAACCGCAGCACGATCGCAGCCAGTCCCGCTACGAACACCGCCGCCAGATAGATCATCACCGTCGTCATGCCATCACCCCTTTGCGCTTTGCACTTCGGTGAGCCTAGCGATCGGCAGCTGAGGTGATGGGGTTTTGGATGGTCAACCATGAGACGGCCCCGCCGGCCAGGCACAAAACGGCGCAGATCCACATGGCCGTCGCGAACCCGGGGCCGAGCGGCTCACCCGGCCCGGCCGTGATCCCGGCCACGGCGGGCAGCACCGCCACCGCCAGCAGCCCAGAAACCCTGGAGACGGCGTTGTTGACCCCCGATGCCGCGCCGACGTCGTCGGGGGACACGGCGGCCAGTACCGTCGCGGTCAGCGGTGTGACGGTGATGGTGAGTCCGACGCCGAACACCACGACGCCGGGGAACACGCCCAGCCAGTAGCCGCTCCCGGGCAGGATCTGCGCCAGCAATGTCAGCCCGATCCCCGCCACCACCGGGCCGACGCTCATGGGCAGCCTGGGGCCCAGCCGCCCGGCTAGGGTGCCCATCGAGGGTGAGGCCAGCAGCATGATGATGGTGATCGGGACCGTCGCCGCGCCTGCCGCCAGGGCCGAGTAGCCCAGGGTCTGCTGCAGCTGGAGCGTCAGCAGGAACATGGACGCCCCGAGCGCGCCGTAGACCAGGAACGTCGACAGGTTGGCGCCGGTGAACTGGCGGGAGCGGAACAGGCCCGGTGGCAGCAGCGGGGCCGTGGTGCGGGCCTCAACCAGGGGGAAGGCCACCAACGCCGCCACGCCGACGACGGCGGCAGCGACGGTGCCAGTACCCCAGCCGCGGGCGGGCCCCTCGATCAGCGCATATACGACCCCGGCCAGGCCAAGGACCGACAATGCCGCGCCGGTGACGTCGAAACGCCCCTCGGTGACTGCGGCGCTCCGGGTTTCGGGGACGTGCCGGATGGTGATCCAGATGGCCGCTGCCGCGAGCGGAACGTTGAGCCAGAACACCCACCGCCACGAGAACGTGTCCACCAGCCAGCCGCCCAGGAACGGTCCGAGAGCCGTGGTCACCCCGGACATGCCGGCCCAGACGCCGATGGCCTTGCCCCGATCCGCTTGGGTGATCAGCGAGTTGATCAGCGCCAGGCTCCCCGGCACCAACGCCGCCGCCCCGACGCCCTGGGTGATCCGGGCCGCGATCAGGACTCCGCCCGTGGGAGCCAGGGCGCAGGCGACGGAGGCGAGCGTGAACGCGACGAGTCCGATCAGGAACACGCGGCGTCGGCCGTACCGGTCGCCGGCGACGCCACCGGCCAGCAGCAGGGCACTCAGGGTCAGGAGGTAGCCATCGATGGTCCACTGCTGGATCGCGATCCCGCCGCCGAGGTCGGTGCCGATCGAGGGCAGGGCGACGTTGACGACGGTCCCGTCGAGGAATGCGATCCCGGAGCCGAGGATCGCGGTGGTCAGGACCCATTTGGCCCGGACTGAGGCCAGCGGTAGTTGGACCCCGTCGTGGCTGGTCATCGCAACCTTCCTTCCTACCCGTGACGCTACCCCTTTCGGCCGCACCCCTGCCGTAGGAGATCTGCAAGAGGTCGGGGGATATTCATGGAATCGCTTGGCATATTCGAACGGTTGGGCTATAATTGGGGGTATGGACATGGAGCAGGCTAGCCTCGTGCTTTCATGACGGTGGGTGGACTGCAGTGGCCTGGGATGGCGAAAGTGCCCCTGACTTGGGATGATGTGTTTTGCGAAGCACAATCATTCAACAAGCGAGGA
>CAKUSI010000022.1 GCA_934678955.1 uncultured Austwickia sp.
GTCCTCGCCCGCATCGTGGAGTCGGCCTGCGACCTCGTCGACGCCTCCTACGGCGCCCTCGGCGTGGTCGATGCGACCGGCCGCCAGTTGAGCGAGTTCATCACGTATGGAGTCCCCGACGGCCTCTCGGTGGCGGGCGGGCCGCCCACGGGCCACGGCGTCCTCGGGCTCCTCCTGCGTCACCCGCACCCGCGCCGGATCGCAGACGTGTCCGCGCACCCTGCGGCCGCGGGCCTGCCGCCGGGCCACCCCCCGATGCACAGCTTCGTGGGGGCGCCGATCCGCGTGCGTGACCAGGTCTTCGGCAACCTCTAGCTCACGGAGAAGCGGGGCGCGCAGGAGTTCTCCGAGGAGGACGAGCGGCTGGTCGTGGCGCTGGCCGCGGCGGCCGGCATCGCCATCGAGAACGCCCAGCTCTATCGCCGCGCCCAGGCCACTCGCGACTGGACCGCGGCGGTCGGGGACCTCACCCAGACGCTGCTGGAGGGCCGGACCGAGCGCACTGCCATCGCCCGGATGGTCAAGCGCGTCCGGGACCTCACCGGCGCCGACCTCGCGGCCTTGATCGTCCTGGACGGCGACCGGGTCGTCGTGCGGGCCGCGGACGCGGCCGCGGAGCCCACCCGCGCCCTCCTCGGGCGCGAGCTGTCCGGACCCGCCTGGAGCGCAGTCCTGACAGGTAGGGTGCCGCTCCTGCTCCTGGAGACCCCGGAAGATCGCCATACCGGCCTGTTGTCGGGTCAGCTCCGCGCGGCGGCCGGACTCGACCAGGCCGGGTGCACCGCGCTGGTGCCGGTGCGCGTCGGGGAGGTGGACGTGGGCCTGATCGCGCTGTGCTGGCCCGGCGATCGATGCACGGAGGCGTTGGAGACGCTGCAGATGCTCACGGCGTTCGGGGACCAGATGGGCCTCGCCGTCGAGGCGGCGCGGGCCCAGCGCGACCGCGCCCGGACCGCGCTGCTCGAGGACCGCGACCGGATCGCGCGCGACATGCACGATCACGTCATCCAGCGGCTCTACGCCACGGGTCTGACGCTGCAGTCGATCCGCCGGCAGATCGACGGGCCGCTGGCCGAGCGTCTCGACCTCGCCGTGGGCGAGCTCGATCGCGCGGTCAAGGACATCCGGCAGGCCATCTTCGAATTGCACCAGCACATCGACGGGGGGCTGGGCCCCGAGCTGGAGGCCCTGGTCGAGCGGGCCGCGGAAGGGTTCGGATTCGTGCCGGACGTCACGTACGAATCCCTCGCGGACGTCCCGCCCGAGCTGGAGGCCGACGTGTTGGCCGTGGTGCGCGAGGCGTTGGCCAACATCCTGCGCCACGCCCGCGCAGGAGACGCCCACGTGTCGGTCAGCGCCGTCGACGACCTGGTCGTCCAGGTCCTCGACGACGGCGTCGGGATCGATGACTCGACGGCCCGGTCGGGGTTGTCGAACCTGCGCGACCGGGCGATCGCCCGCGGCGGGACGTGCGAGGTGATCCGCCGCTCCCCGCGGGGCACCGAACTGACTTGGCGCGTCCCCCTCGACCGCCGCCCTGGGGGCGGGGAGCAGGGCGCCCGCGGACTCTGAGGTCCTCTCCCGTGGACGGGGCGGCTACCAGCGCAGCAGGGCGAGGCCCGCCGCCATACCGCCTCCGAAGCCGGCCAGGAACACCAGGTCGCCCTTGGCGAACGCGCCTGCGCGGCTCGCCTCGTCGAGCGTGATCCCCACGGAGGCGGACCCCGTGTTCCCATACTTCTCCAGCGTGCGATGCGTGGTCGCCTCCTCCAGACGCAGCGCCGGCACGAGGTCGTCCAGCATCATCCCGTTGGCCTGGTGGGGCACGAAGTGGTCGACGTCGCGGGGGTCCACCCCTGACTCGGCGAAGAACTGCGCGACGAGCGGCGGCAGCTCCTCCAGCACGAAGTCCTTCACCTTGCGCCCCTGCATGGTGAAGTACGCCAGGCCTGTCTCGAAGTGGCTGTCGTCGGCCGGCAGCCGGCTGCCTCCGGCCGGCACCATGATGTGGTCGTTGAGGGCCCCGAAGGTGTGCAGGCTTGTCGCGAGGATTCCGCGATCGTCCGCCTCGGCCGGGCCGAGGACCACGGCGCCCGCTCCATCGCCGAAGAGGATGACCGTGCGGCGGTCCGTGGGGTTGAGGATCCGGCTGTAGACATCCGCGCCCACCACGAGACCGTACCCGCCGGTGGCCTGCAGCATCCGCGCCATGGCCGACCCGGCGAAGACGAACCCGCTGCACACCGCGTTCATGTCGAAGCCGGCCGCGTTGCGCGCCTGCAGGTTGTGCTGCACGTAGGCCGCCGTCGGCGGCTGAGGGTGGTCGGGCGTGGACGTGGCGACCACGATGTAGCGCAGGTCGTCGGGCGTGAGGCCCGCGGACTCGAGAGCGGCCCAGGCCGCCTGCGTCGCGAGGTCCGAGGTGGCCTCGTCAGGAGCCGCCCAACGACGTTCCTGGATCGCGGTCTTGGCCGAAATCCACTCCCCGTCGACTCCCGCAGGCCCTCCGACCTCGTCGTTGGTCACGACACGCCTGGGAAGGTAGGACCCCGTGCCCCACACCGCCACGCCCACTCCGCGCTCCTTCGCCCAGGGGGTCCCGGTCGGTGCCCCAAGAAGACCACTCTGACAGGCAGGTTACCCCGTGGTAGGCCGCAGGCGTCCCGGCTGCGCCATGCGGTCATACGGCCGCCCTTTGTGCCGCTGGTGGGGCCGCACAGACCGTTCGTCGTCGCTTCGACAGTTACGAGGCGAGTGGCTCGATCGATCCCGCTACTTTCGCCGATAGAGCGCGGCCCGTCCGCGTCGGATTCAGTCCACGGCGACCCATGGTCTCCTGCGCGACAGCAGGTTTGCCCGACACGGTCGACCGCATCCGCGTCTGTGACCTCGCCCGCCACAGCCCGTCCGTGAGCATTCCCTTCCCACCGACACGAGAGGTGTCCCATGACCCAAACTGCCCCCGCGGTCGACACCGCCAGCACCGTCCGCACCCTGTCGATCGCCGACCCGGGTCCCCTCGGACTCGCGTGCTTCGCGATGACGACCTTCGTCCTGTCCACCTTCAACGCCGGGTTGTTCCCGGTCACGCTGGAGCCGATCGTGCTGCCGCTCGCCCTCTACTACGGCGGTGGCGCCCAGGTCATCGCCGGCGTGATGGAGTTCTTCAAGAACAACACGTTCGGCGCGCTGGCGTTCACGTCGTACGGGGCGTTCTGGCTGGCGTTCGCTTATATCCTCAGCCACCCGGAGCTGCTGGCGGCGGCGCCGGCGGCCGACCGGGGCAAGGCCGTCGGGCTGTTCCTGCTCGGGTGGACGATCTTCACGGCCTACATGACGTTCGCCGTCACGAAGGTGAACGGCATCCTGCTGGCCACGTTCTGCGTCCTGCTCGTCGCGTTCATCACCCTGACGCTCGGCAAGTTCACCGGCACGGCCGCCTGGACCACCATCGGTGGCTACACCGGCATCGTGACCGCCTTCCTGGCCTGGTATGCCTCGGCGGCCGGAGTCACCAACTCGACGTTCGGTCGCGTGGTCCTGCCCACCTGGCCGCGGAAGTAACACCGCGCAGCGACGCGCGAATCGCCCCGGGAACCGATGAGGTTCCCGGGGCGATTCGTTGCGTGGGAGTTGGGGTTTGCTACTCAGCCGGCCGGCGTGTGCCAGATCCGGTCGATGTAGTCGCGCATCGAACGGTCGGAGGAGAAGAAGCCGGCGCGGGCCACGTTGAGGATCGCCGAGCGGGTCCAGGCCTCGGTGTCCGCGTAGTAGGCGTCCACGCGGTCCTGCACGTCCAGGTACGACTGGAAGTCGGCCAGCGTCATGAACCGGTCGTTGTAGAGCAGGTCGTCGATGACCGCGCCGACGGCGTTGCGATCACCGTCGGTGAACGCACCGCTGGCGATGAGGTCGATCGCGCCCTTCAGACGCGGGTTCGACTCGTAGTACGAGCTGGGCACGTAGCCCTTCGCGGAGAGAGCGGCCACCTCCGGCTCCCGCATGCCGAACAGGAAGAAGTGATCGTCGCCGACGAGCTCGCGGATCTCGACGTTCGCCCCGTCGTCGGTGCCGACGGTGAGGGCCCCGTTGAGGGTGAACTTCATGTTGCCGGTGCCCGACGCCTCCTTGCCAGCGAGCGAGATCTGCTCGGACAGGTCGGCGGCAGGGATCAGCTTCTCGGCGAGGGTCACGTTGTAGTTCGCCGGGAAGGCCACGAACAGCCTGCCCTCCACCCGCGGGTCGTTGTTGATCGTGGCGCCGACCGCGTTGATCAGGTGGATGATCTCCTTGGCCATGTAGTAGCCCGGCGCCGCCTTGGCACCGAACACGAACGTCCGGGGAGTGACCGCGTCCGGAGCGACCCGTCCGGAGACGATGTCGTCGTAGAGGGTCACGATGTGCAGCAACTTCAGGGACTGACGCTTGTACTCGTGGAGCCTCTTGACCATGACGTCGAGCATGTGATGCTCGGGGATGTCGATCCCGTCGCGCACCCGGAGGAGGTCGCGCAGCCGCGACTTGTTGAACTCCTTGGCCAGGCGGAAGCTCTCGCGGAAGTCCGGCTCCTCCGCGAACGGTTCCAGGGCGCTCAGCCGGTCGAGGTTGGTCAGCCAGCCCACGCCGATCGTGTCGGTGATCAGCGAGGACAGCGCGGAGTTCGAGAGCCGGATGAACCGGCGCGGCGTGACGCCGTTGGTGACGTTGGTGAACTTCTCGGGCCACATCGCCGAGAAGTCCGGCAGCACCTTGTCCCGCAGCAGCTGGCTGTGCAGCGCGGCGACCCCGTTCACCTTCGTGCCGGCCACCGTCGCCAGGTGGGCCATCCGGACCGCCCGCTCGGGGTGGTCCTGCACGATCGACATCCGGCGGACCCGCAGCTCGTCGCCCGGGAACTGCGCGCGCACCTGCCCAAGGAACTCCTCGTTGATGCGGTAGATGATCTCCAGGTGCCGCGGCAGGAGCCGACCCAGCAGGTCGATCGGCCACACCTCCAGCGCCTCAGGGAGGAGGGTGTGGCACGTGTAGGCGAAGCACTGCTGGGTGATCCCCCAGGCCTCGTCCCACTCGAAGCCGCGCTCGTCGATGAGGAGGCGCATCAGCTCCGGGATCGCGATCACCGGGTGTGTGTCGTTGAGCTGGAAGATGATCTGCTCCGGCAACTGGCGCATGTCGAAGTCGGCGGGCAGCGTCTGGTCGAGGTAGTCCTTCAGCGAGCAGGCCACAAAGAAGTACTGCTGCTGCAGGCGCAGCTCCCGTCCTTGCGGGGTGGAGTCCTCGGGATAGAGCACCTTGGTGATGTTCTCCGCGAACGTCTGGCTGCGCACGGCCTCCGCGTAGTCGCCGGAGTTGAAGATCGCGAGGTCGAACTCGCGCGTGGCGCGGGCGCTCCACAGCCGCAGGGTGTTGACGACGCCGTTCTGGTAGCCGGGCACCATGTAGTGGTAGGGCACCCCCAGGACGTTCCAGTCCGGGATCCACCGAGTCCGCTCGCGGCCCTGATCGTCCGTGTAGGTCTCGGTCCGGCCGCCGAAGTGCACCTGGACGGCGCGGTCCGGGTGCGGGAACTCCCACGGGCCACCCATCGAGAGCCAGGCGTCCGGCTTCTCGACCTGCCGCCCGTCCACGAACGTCTGCCGGAAGATCCCGTACTCGTAGCGGATCCCGTACCCGACGCACGACACATCCATCGTCGCGAGCGAGTCCACGAAGCAGGCGGCCAGGCGGCCCAGACCGCCGTTGCCGAGCCCGGGCTCGACCTCCTGGGCCCGCAGGTTGGCCAGGTCGAGGCCGCAGACCTTCAGGCCCTCCTCGACGGTGGACGTGAGGTCGGTCGCGAGCAGCGCGTTGTTGAGCTGGCGGCCGAGCAGGTATTCCGCCGACAGGTAGCCGACCATCTTCTTGGGCTTCTCGCGACGTCGCTTCGCGGTCTCGAGCCAGTCGGCCATCAGGTAGTGGCGCACGGTGCGGGCGAGCGCCAGGTATTGGTCGTTGACCGTGGACCGGGTCAGGCTCACGCCCTGGCCGTAGTGCAGCTCGCGGAGGAACTCGCGAATGAAGCCGTCGACGGAGTGCGCCGGCGGCGTCACCGGGCCCTTGGCGAGAGCATGCGTGACCTCGCTGGTCGGACCCTTCGCGCGGTAGTTCGGTTGGTCTGCCTCGTCCGCGATCGTCGCGGCGTCAGATCCGTTGGGGATGGATTGGGCGGTCACGGGGCCTCCGATGAGACGGACTCCCGATTCACGCCGCCGCGTGCGGCCGGACAGGAGTCGTGGGCGGGACGGCTGGTTTCGCGCGACCCTACCCGATCGGACCTCCACGGGGCTGCCGGACGCACCAGTAACCACGGGCGCAACATCGCAGCACGGGCGCCCTATGGACGTCGTATGGACGCCGTATGGACGCTGTCCGGCTCAGCCGTCGTACGGCAGGGGTGGCAGCCCGGTCACCCCCGGCTCGATGGCGAAGAGCGACCCTGCGGCGGGGTCCTCGTGGACTGGCCCAGACCATCCGGGTGAGCTCGTCGTCGTCGAACAACACCACGTCGCGCTCTCGGGCCACGATCGCACCCACGCCGCGGCGCGGGCGCAGCACCGCCACCACGCTGCTTCCCACCGGCGTGCGGGAGATCGTGCCGTCGGGGTGCCAGGTCATGACGTCGCCGGCGAGCATGTCGACGTATCGCAGCGCCCCGAGCGCCGGCCACCAGACCGGCCCCTCACCGTGATAAAGGTGCGAATCGGTCAAACGGTCGGCTCTCATGCCCGAACTCTAGGCAGCCGCCTCCTCGCACGCAGGTGGGGGCACCGCCAGTGTGCCCCCACCTGCCCGCTTCGTCAGATGTCGTAGTACATCTCGAACTCGTGCGGGTGCGGCCGGAACCGGATGGGGTCGACCTCGTTCAGCGTCTTCCACTCGATCCAGGTGTCCACCAGGTCCTCGGTGAACACGTCGCCCTCGAGCAGGTAGTCGTGGTCGTCCCGCAGCGCCTTCAGCACCTCCGGCAGTGACCCCGGGACCTGGGCGATCTGCTCGTGCTCCTCCGGCGGGAGCTCATACAGGTCCTTGTCGATCGGCTCCGGCGGCTCGATGCGGTTGCGGATCCCGTCCAGGCCCGCCATCAGCTGCGCGGAGAACGCGAGGTATGGGTTCGCCGAGGGATCCGGGATCCGGAACTCGATCCGCTTCGCCTTCGGGGACGTCCCCGCGATCGGGATGCGGATGCACGCCGACCGGTTGCGCGCGGAGTAGACGAGGTTCACCGGCGCCTCGTAGCCCGGCACCAGGCGGTGGTAGCTGTTGACCGTGGGGTTGGTGAACGCCAGCAGGCTGGGGGCGTGCTCCAGCAGGCCGCCGATGTACCAGCGCGCCAGGTCCGACAGTCCGCCGTAACCCTGCTCGTCGTAGAAGAGCGGCTTGCCGTCCTTCCACAGTGACTGGTGCGTGTGCATCCCCGAGCCGTTGTCGCCGAAGAGCGGCTTGGGCATGAACGTCGCGGACTTGCCGGCCTGCCAGGCGACGTTCTTGATGACGTACTTGAACTTCATCATGTCGTCGCCGCTGTGCAGCAGCGTGTTGAACCTGTAGTTGATCTCCTGCTGGCCGGCCGTCGCGACCTCGTGGTGGGCGCGTTCGACGTCGAGGCCGACCTGGTCCAGCGTGTGGCACATGGCGTCGCGCAGGTCGGCCATGTGGTCGACGGGGGCGACGGGGAAGTAGCCGCCCTTGGCGCGCGGCTTGTAGCCTTGGTTGCCGCCCTCCTCGACGCGGCCGGTGTTCCACACGGCCTCGATCGAGTCGATGTAGTAGAAGCTGGCCTGCGCCGACGTCTGGTAGCGGATGTCGTCGAAGAGGAAGAACTCGGCCTCGGCGCCGAAGTAGGCCGTGTCCGCGATGCCCGTGGACTTCAGGTAGGCCTCGGCCTTCGCGGCGATGTTGCGCGGGTCGCGGCTGTAGGGCTCGTCCGTGAACGGGTCCACGATCGAGAAGTTCATGATGAGCGTCTTGGCGGCGCGGAACGGGTCGAGGTAGGCGGTCTTGACGTCCGGCAGCAGCTTCATGTCGGATTCGTGGATGGCCTGGAAGCCGCGGATCGACGATCCGTCGAACGCCTGGCCGACCGTGAAGAAGTCCTCGTCCAACGTCTTGGCGGGCACGTTGAAGTGCTGCATGACGCCCGGAAGATCGCAGAACCGGATATCCACGAACTGGACGTCCTCGGACTTGATGTAGTCCAGAACCTCGTGCGGTGTGTTGAACAAACCAACCTCCTCGTGCGACCAGGCGACGCGCTCGCGGCGCCCGTGCTGTCCGGTGACGACCGTAGGGGCGGCACGTTTCCCGACCGTCACCCCCGTGTTTCCCACGTGTTACGCGGGTGTCGGGCGTGCTCGACGGCGTCGAGCGGAGCGCTGCGAGTGGGCCCGGGCGGCATCGTCGGGCCCGTCGTCACCGGCGAGCAGACTAGCGCCGCCCTCCTTTCGGAGGTCCACCCGACCGGCGCTCGGACGTAGGGTGGTGCCGTGGTGGATCGGCGGGACATCGGATCGTGGCTGGCAGGGCCGCAGCTGGGGCGGACCGACGCGTCGGACGGTGAGATCCGTCACCGCGGCGCCCGGCTCGGTCTGCCCGCGCACGGCCGGGGGTCGATGGCAGGCACCGGCCGACGCATCGTGGCGCTGCTGATCGACTGGACGCTGTGCCAGCTGATCGCGGCGGCTTTCCTCGGCTACTCGCTCGGGCAGAACTCCGGACTGACGATGTTCGCCCCGCTGCTGGTCTTCGTGGTCGAGAACATCCTGATGGTCGCCACACTGGGGCAGACCGTCGGGCACCGGCTGCTCGGGATGCGCGTGACCGCCCTGGGTCGCGGTTACGTCGGCCCGGCGCGCGCCACGTTGCGCACCCTGCTGCTGGCCGTAGTCATCCCGGCCGTCGTGTGGGATGCGGACGGCCGGGGACTGCACGACAAGGCCGCGGGGACGGTCCTCGTCCGGACCTGACGCGCGATTCGTCCCGAGGCAGGCGCGGGCCGCGCTCAGCGGGGAACGTGCTTGCCGCGCAACCTGTTCGGGTCGATCCCTGCGGGAAGCGGGGGGCGGACCCCGCCGATCGATCGCAGCCGCTTGTCGACGACCGGCACCTCGTGTTTGGTCAGCTGCTTGTCCAGCTTGTTCATCCGCGGGATCAGCTCGGCGATGTCCACGACCTCCGGGCCCTTGCCCGCGCCGACTCGGAAGCCGTGCACCGGCACGTTCGGCACCAGACGGGCCGTGCGGCGCCGTTCGGCAGCGAGCAGCTTGGCGGCCTTGGCGGCCGGGCCTTCCGCGATCAGGACCACGCCGGCGCGGCCCACCGCGCGATACACGATCGCCGCCTGGCGCGGGTCGCGCGAGCCGCCCGCGTCCGCGGCGATCGGCTCCTGCTGGTAGCTCCAGCCGCGCCGGATCGAGGACAGGGCCGCGCCCACTTCGCCGGGTTGACCGGAGATCCGCTGGTACGCGCCGCGTTCCGCCCGCTTGGCGGTCAGCCACAACGCGGGCAGCGCGCCCAGCATCGCGCCGAGGATGCCCCAGTAGATCATCTGCCCCGTCGACCCCCCGCCGAGGAAGCGCGCGACGACGACGCCGAGCAGCACGCCGACGCCGAGGCACAGGGCGATCCACAACGGGAGCCGCGGGTCGGCGGAGCGCGCCAGCCGGAAGACCTGCCCGAACTGCGCGAAGCGGTTCTTCATGCGGGCGCCGAAGCTGGGGCGGTTGGGGTCCTTCTTCTTGCGGGCCATGGCTGCGGGCGTCCTTCGCGAGTCGGTCGAGCAGGTGGAACGTGAAGCGCTGGGTCGGGGTTCTGCTAGGGCGCCGTGGCGCGGGCGGCGTGGGCGGCCATGAGGCTGGATGCCTCCTGGCGGGCGGGCGCGTGACGGCGCTCGCCGAGGTGGGCGAGGTGGGCGGGCAGCTCCCGCCCGGAGGCTGCCATGGCCTGGGCCCACAGGCGGCCGGCGCGGTAGCTCGATCGGACCAGCGGGCCCGCCATGACGCCCGCGAAGCCGCGGTCCGTCGCGTACTGCGACCACGCCACGAACTCCTCCGGCTTCACCCAGCGGTCCACCGGGTGGTGGCGAGCCGACGGGCGCAGGTATTGGGTGATCGTGAGGATGTCGCAGCCCACCGACGCGAGGTCGTCGATCGCGCGGGCGATCTCGTCCTCGTGCTCACCGAGCCCGAGGATCAGGTTCGACTTCGTGACGAGGCCGGACTGCCGGGCCATCGCGAGCACCAGCAGGGACTTGTCGTAGCTGAACGCCGGGCGGATCTGGGAGAAGATGCGCGGCACGGTCTCCAGGTTGTGGGCGAAGACCTCGGGTCGCGCGTCGAAGACCTGCCCCACCAGCTCGGGTCGGGCCCCGAAGTCCGGCGGCAGGATCTCCACCCCGGTGGCCGGGTTGGCTTCGTGGATGGCGCGCACCGTGTCCGCATACAGACCTGCGGCCCCGTCCGGCTGGTCGTCGCGCGCGACACCCGTCACCGTGGCATACCGCAACCCGAGCCGCGCGACCGACTCGGCGACCCGGCGCGGCTCGTCGGTGTCCAGGGCGGCGGGCCGGCCGGTGGCGATGTCGCAGAAGTCGCAGCGCCGCGTGCACACATCGCCGCCGATGAGGAAGGTCGCCTCGCGGTCCTCCCAGCACTCGAAGATGTTGGGGCAGCCGGCTTCCTGGCAGACCGTGTGCAGGCCGCCGTCGGCCACCAGCGAACGCATCTGCGTGTATTCCGGCCCCATCGTCGCCGTGGTCCGGATCCAGCCGGGCTTGCGCTCGATCGGGGTCTGCGCGTTGCGCTCCTCGATGCGCAGCATCTTGCGCCCGTCGGGGGCGAGGCTCACCGGCTGCTCCTTCGCTGATCAGGGCTTTCAACCCGCAAGGGGGCCGTCAGCGCGTCCTGGCGCCGCGGCGACGCGGGGGTGTCGTCCCAGGGTACGCCGTGGCTGCACGGTGGCGCCGCCCGCCGTCGCGGCGCGGGGCGCCTGCCCGCGCTCAGCGACTGGGGGCCGCCGCGGAGGCGAGGACGTCGCCGAGGTGGAGTTCGGCAAGCGGGACGACGTCGGCCACGCCGACGTGGCGTCCCAGCTCGAGGGTCAGGGAGGTCACCCCGGCACCGACGATGCCGCACGGGATGATCACGCTGCTCCAGGACAGGTCGCAATCGCAGTTGAGGGCGAACCCGTGCATGGTGACGCCTTGGCTGACGCGCACGCCGATCTGGCCGAGCTTGCGCTCCGGGCGGGGCAGGCCGCCGGGGCCGCCGTGGTCCGCGGGCACCCAGACGCCGCTGCGCCCCGGCACCCGCATGGTGTCCAGGCCGACGTCCGCGCAGATCCGCATCATGACGTCCTCGAGGCGGCGGACGTGGGCGACGACGTCGACGGGGTGGGGGAGCCGCACGATCGGATAGCCGACGAGCTGCCCCGGGCCGTGCCAGGTGATCTTGCCGCCCCGGTCGACGTCGATGACCGGGGTACCGTCCAGCGGTCGCTCGTGCGCCTCGGTGCGCTTGCCGGCCGTGTAGACGGCCGCGTGCTCGAGCAGGAGCACCGTGTCGGGCGTGGCGCCGGCGACGACCCTCGCGTGGACCTCGCGCTGCCGCTCCCAGGCGGCGCGGTAGTCGGCGTAGTGGGGGCCGTAACCGAGGTGCTCGACGCGCATGCGGACCACTGTAGGCGTCCACAGCCTCGCCGCCCGGACGGACCGCGGCGCGCGCCTGTGGACGGAGACCCGCGGCGGTGCGCCGGCGCGCAGACTGTGCGGGGCGCAGCGGGCCCGACGGTTCGCCCGGGCTCTGAACGGCAGGTATGGGGAGGGAGGCGAGATGACGGCCAACGGGAACCGCGCTCCGGGCGGCGACCCGCCGATCGTTCCGGGGTTCACCGTGGGGCGACGCTGCGGGGTCGGCTCCTCGGCGCACGTCTACGTGGCCCGGCGGGACCTGGACGGATTGCCCTGCGCGCTCAAGGTGGAGCGGGAACCGGGCGTAGCTGCGGAGTCGTTCGAGCGCGAGGCCGAGGTGTTGACGCGGATCCGCGCGCCCGGGCTGATCCGCCTACACGACAGGACGTATGCCACGGACGGGCGGCGGGTGCTGGTGCTGGAGCTGTGCGGCGGCGGGACCGTGCGAGCGATCGTCGCGGCGCGCGGGCGTCTCCTGCCGCGCGAGACGCTCGGCGTGCTGCGTCGGGCGGCGGTCGCGCTCGCCGCGCTGCACGACGACGGGTACACGCACGGGGATGTCTGCGCGGCCAACGTGCTGGTGGCCGCGGACGGCGCCGCCGTGCTCGCCGACCTGGGGCGGGCGCGCGTCCCGGGCGCCTCGATGGCGGCGTACGGGACCGACGGCTATCTGGCGCCCGAGCTGTCCTGGGGCGCGGACCCGACTCCGGCCGCCGACGTCTACGCGCTCGGTGCCCTGGGATGGGCGATGCTCACGGGTGTCGTGCCGGACGACCTCCCGATCGACCGCGACCCCCTGGATCGGGTGGTCGGCTGCCCGGCGCCGCTCCGGGAGGCGATCCTGCGCTGTCTGGCGCCGGATCCAGCGCGGCGCCCGGGAGCGGTGCAGCTGCTGGGCCTGTTGACGACGCTCGGAGGCGATGAACCGCTGGCGCTGCCGGACGGGCCGGGCCTCGGTGGTGCGCTGACGTACCGGATCGACGGCGCGCCGGCGCCCGGGCACGACGAGGCGGGAGGGGCCGGCGGCACCGCCGAGGCGGTGGGCTCTTCGCCCATCCAGCGGGCCGGGCGGCACCGGCCGGCAGGCCCGGACGACGGGCGGTCCCCGCGGGTCCTGAGGGTGTTGGCCGCGGTGACGGGGCCGCGGGCGCGGGCAGCGGCGGCCTTGGGGCTCGGCGCGATGGTGGCGGTGGCGGGCTGGGCCGGTCTCGCGGCGTGGCGCGAGGCGCGAGAGGTCGCGCTGGCCGACGCTTCTCGGAGCGTCGCCCCCGTCCTCCCGGCCACCGCGACGACGCCGGAGGATGGCGCGCCGGAAGACATACCGGACGGGGCGAAGGCCGCAGACTCGATCCCGGGAATGGGAAAAGACTCAAAGACCCATGAGGAGAGCCCCGCTGGGGTCGTCGTCGCGGAGGGGGTGTCGCCCTCCTCGAGCAAGGAGGCGCAGACCCCTGCGGATGCCTTGCCCGATCTGCTGCGCCGGCTGGCGCTCGCCTACGCCCACGCGGAGCCGTCGCTGCTGGACGGGGTGTACGTCGCCGCCACCCCTGCGCTCGCGCAGGCGCGCGCCGACGTCGAGCGCCTGCGGCGCACGGACCTTCGGTACGAGGGGCTGTCGTACGCCGTGCGGAGCGTGGCCGACCGCTCAGCCGTGGACGCCGCCGGGCCGTCTCGAGAGGCGCGTCTGGTGGCCGTGGTGGACACCGGCCCCTACAAGGTCGTCGACGGTGCTGTGACCACCGCGGTCGAAGGCACTCCTGGACAACCGACGGTCGTGACGCTGCGCTGGTCAGGGGACGGCTGGCGGATCGCTGCGCTCGAGGCCTCCGCCCCGAGCTGACAGCCCGACGGGTTGGCACCACGGGGTTGGCACGGGGTTGGCACCACGGGGTCGGCGCCACGGGGTTGGCACGACGAAGGGTGGCAGGCCCGCAGGCCCGCCACCCTGGTCAATCGCGTGCGATCCGTCGCGTGCGATCCGTCGTCGTGCGCGCTCAGACCTCGAAGGCGCCCTCTTCGAGGCGCGCCTTGAGCGCCGACAGATACCGGCCCGCGTCCGCGCCGTCGACGATGCGGTGGTCATAGGTGAGGCAGAGGTACATGACCGAGCGGATCGCGATCGTGTCCTGGCCGAGGTCGTCCTGCACGACGACGGGCCGCTTCACGATGGCACCCGTGCCCAGGATGGCGACCTGCGGCTGGTTGATGATCGGCGTGTCGAGCAGCGACCCGTTGCTGCCGATGTTGCTCACCGTGAAGGTGCCGCCACCGAGCTCGTCCGGCGTCACCTTGTTGGTCCGGGTGCGCTCGGCCAGGTCCGCGATCTTGCGGGCGATCCCGGCGATGTTGAGGTCGCCCGCGTCCTTGACCACCGGCACCAGCAGCCCGCGCTCGGTGTCGACGGCGATGCCCAGGTGCTCGGCGCCGTGGTAGACGATCGACTCGCCGTCGATGCTGGCGTTGAGCGACGGGTACTGCTTGAGCGTTTCCACCGCGGCCAGGCAGATGAACGGGAGGTAGCTGAGCCCCACGCCCTCGCGGGCGACGAAGTCCGCCTTGACCGCGGCGCGCAGCGCGGCCACCCGGGTCATGTCGACCTCGACCACCGCCGTGAGCTGCGCCGACGTCTGCAGGGACTCGACCATGCGCGCCGCGATGATCTTGCGAAGCCGAGACATCTTCTCCGTCGTGCCGCGCTTGACGGACACCTCGGGAGCGGGCCGAGGCGCGGCCTGCGGGGCGCCCGATGCTGCGGCGGGCGCAGCTGCCGGAGCAGGCGAACCTGCGGGGGCCGCCGCGGCAGGCGGGGGAGCGGCCGCCTTCTTCGCGGCCTCGGCCGCGTCGAGGACGTCCTGCTTGCGGATGCGCCCGCCCACCCCCGTGCCCGTCAGCGTGGCCAGGTCGACACCGTGGTCGGCCGCCAGCTTGCGCACGAGCGGGGTCACGTAGGACGCCGGGTCGTCATCCGCAGGCGCGGCAGCGGGCGCCTCCTGCGCCGGGGCCGTCTGCTGTGCCGGGGCCTCCTGCCGCGGCTGCTCCTGCGCCTTTTGAGCAGGGGCCTCTTGCGGCTCGGGCTCGCTCGGCTTCTCCTGCGCCGGAGGGGGAGCCTCCTCGGGGGCTGCCTGCGCAGGCGCGGCCGAGGTCGACCCGGCGGAGGACCCACCGCCGGAGCCCTCGCCACCGGAACTCTCGCCCCCGATGATGGCCAGGTCGGCACCGACCGGGACCGTCTCGTCCTCCCCGACCAGGATCTTCGTCAGGACGCCCGCCACGGGCGAGGGGATCTCGGTGTCGACCTTGTCCGTGGAGACCTCGAGCAGCGGCTCGTCCACCGCCACCTCGTCGCCCTCCGCCTTGAGCCAGCGGGTCACGGTGCCCTCGGAGACCGACTCGCCGAGGGCGGGCATCGTCACGCGCTCCCCGCCGGTCACCTCGCCGCCACCAGAAGGCGCCGCGGCAGACGGCTCCTGCGTCTGCGCCTGGGGCTCCTCCTGCGCCGGGGCCTCCTCTGCCGGAGCAGCGGCGGTCTCCTGGGCGGGCGGGGGCTCTTCCGCAGCCGCGGGGGCCTCGCCGGACGAGCCGCCGGAGGGCGGGGCGCCATCGCCGATGACCGCCAGGTCGGCGCCGACCGGCACGGTCTCGTCCTCGCCGACCAGGATCTCCTGCAGGGTCCCGGACACCGGGGAAGGGATCTCGGTGTCGACCTTGTCCGTCGAGACTTCCAGGAGGGGTTCGTCGACCGCGACAGCATCCCCGACATTCTTCAACCACCGGGTCACGGTGCCCTCGGTCACGGATTCACCCAGGGCCGGCATGGTCACGCGCTCGGACATTCGAAGCCTCTCTTCGACGGGTCATCGTGCGATGTTCTCGGTAAGCATAGGGGGATCGGTCGCTACCCCCGGGTTGCTAGTCCCGCAGGGCGGACGCGCCCCGCAACCCACGGTCCTGCGCCGCCGTTGGCGAGCGGGTGCGTCGACCTGCCGGCCCGGCCCACCCAGTCTCGGCGAGGAACCCCGCGGCCGCGTCCTGAAACGCCGGTCCGGCCCCCGCGAAGAAGCCGGGCCCCCTCCGGCGCCGGCCGCGCGGGCGCGCAGGATCGCCCTACCCGGCGACGGCGAGGGTGCGGCGCAGTGCGACGTCCGCGACCCTTGCCTCCGCCTCGGGGACGAAGTGCGAGCCGTCGGCGCGGGCCGGCTGATCGATCGCCGGAGGGAACCCCTCGCCGTTGTCGAGGGGCAGACGGTCGTCGCACGGGCTCGCGTCGTCACGGCAGAAGACGTCGTCGACGCGGATGAGACGAACGCGCGGATCCTGGCTCGCCTTGTGCTGCAGCACGCGCGCCCACTCCTGACGCACCTGGTCCTCATCGCGCAGCCGCACGAGGAACGGCAGGCAGGTGGCCGTATCCGCGCATCCGGCCCCGACCTGTCGCCCCGGGGGTTCGGGCTCCACGATCACGAGCCGCGCGCCCCCTGCGGTCAGGCGATCCACGCTGCGATCCAGGGACGCGCGCTGGGCCTCCCAGAATCCCGGGTCCCCCGCCCGCAGCGGCGAGCCGGAGTCGGAGAGCCGGTCGGCGTACTCATACCGGGACCACCACAGCACGATGTGCGGTTGGACCCGCTCGACCGCGGCGGTCTGATCCCCGACGACCGGCGCGCAGACCGGACCGGACGCGCCCGGGACGCGCGCGGTGGGCGGGTTGTAGACGCTGCCGTCGGCGTTGACCGTGAGAATGCCCATCGCGGAGCAGCCGCCGTTCGCCCCGTCGGAGATCGTCAGGCCGTATCGCTCGCCTGCCGAAGCGAACGAGGCGGCGAGTTGGTGCGGCACGCTGTCGCCCACGAGGAGGAGCCGCTGGGCTCCGGCCGCGGCTTTCACCCCGCCGTACCAGGGCGTCGCCCCGAGGAGGAACGGCAGGAATGCGGTGGCCGCCATCGCGATGAACCCGGCGCGCAGGACGCGCCGCGGCGGCACGAGCCGCATCTGGCCGGTGCGCAGGGGGATCTCTAGAAGGTGGTACGAGGCCGCCGCGCAGACCACGGTCAGCGCCGCGACGGCCAGCGCGCGCGCCGGGTCGAACCCCGCGCGACCATCGGCGGGCAGCAGCCAGACGGCCCAGGGCCAGTGCCAGAGATAGAGACCGTAGGAGATCCGCCCCAGGTAGGTGACCACGGGATGCGTGAACGCCCGCGCCAGCCCTTGCTCGGGATTGACTTTGGTCGCCCCCGCGACGAGGGCGACCGCGGCGAGGCTGAGGAGCACCGCGCCGCCCAGGAAGTACGCCGGTCGCGGACCCTCCGGCGTCCCGAGGACCAGCGCGGATAGGAGAATGCCCGCCGTGCCGCCGACCATGAGGCGGTGGGCGTGCGTGCGCACGAACTCCGCCACGCTCGGACGAAGGGTGGCCGCCGCGAACACGGCGCCCAGCAGCGGCTCGAAGACCTTGGCGTCGGTGCCCATGTAGGCGCGGTTCGGGCCGTCCGTCGCGAAGGTCTGCGCCATGGTCACGATGGAGGCCACCGCCAGGATCGCCCCGACGGCCATCACGGCGGCGGTGCTGCGGGCCCGGGCGCCGACCAGGTCACGCCGCGCGTGTCGCCCGGTGCTGGCACTCGCCAGCAACGCGGCGACGCCGGCGAGCAGCACCGGCCAGAAGAGGTAGAACTGCTCTTCCACGCCCAGCGACCACAGGTGCAGTAGCGGCGAGGTCGTGCCGTCGTCGGCGAAATAGCTGCTGGAGCCGATGAAGTGCCAGTTCCCGACATACAGCAGGCACCACAGGAGGTCGGCCCCCAGGTCCGGCACGCGGAACGGCGGGGCCGCGAGCGCCCCCCAGAAGCCGACGACCACGAAGAGCAACAGGACCGCCGGCATGAGGCGGCTCATCCGGCGCGCCCAGAACCGGGCCAGATCAACCCGCCCGGTCGCCACGATGTCGCGCAGCAGCAACGTGGTGATCAGGAACCCTGACAGCACGAAGAACACGTCCACGCCGAGGAAGCCGCCGGACAGGCCGGGCACGCGGACGTGGAAGAGGAGCACCAGGGTGACCGCGAGCGTGCGGACCCCGTCCAGAGCCGCGAGCCGGGGCGGGGCCGGATGCGAGTCGTCCGCACCTGCCAGAAAGCCCCCGGAAGAGCGGGTCGATCGCGACACCGCCGTCGTGCTCGTCATCTGCGGATCACGCCGCCTGCGCCGGGGCCCCGTCCGTCCGGGCTCGGCGGGAACGCCCGACGGGCCCCGACGGACGCGCGCGTTGGACCCGGTCGAAAGGAGCGGGTCGCTCGCCGGCGATAGTTGCGGTCACGCCCGGGATTCTGCCAGGCACAACAGGGTTCGGACGCCGAACCCCGTCCCACCCTTCGGTGTGTAGCCGTACGCGCCGTCGGTGTTGTACGCCGGACCGGCGATGTCGAGGTGCCCCCACGGGATCGGTCCGTCCTCGGTCGTTCCCACGAACTCGCGCAGGAAAGCGGCCGCCAGCATCGCCCCGCCCTCGCGGGCTCCGGAGTGCTTGCGGTCGGCGACCAGGGACTCCAAGCCCTTGCGCATCTCGGGGGTGATCGGCATGGGCCAGACCGCTTCCCCTGCCTGGGTCGCGGCCGACGTGAGCTCACCCTGGAAGTCGTCGTCGTTGGCCATCACCGCGGCCGTCCGCTTGCCGAGCGCCACGACGGCTGCGCCGGTGAGCGTCGCCAGGTCGATGATCGCGTCCGGGTCCTCCTTGCTGGCGAGCACGAGCGTGTCCGCGAGCACGAGGCGTCCCTCGGCGTCGGTGTTGATGATCTCGCACGTGCTGCCGTCGGCCATCGTCACCACGTCGCCGGGTCGCTGCGCGTTGGAGCCCGTCATGTTCTCCGCGAGCGCGAGCCAGCCGTCGACCACGATCGGGAGCCTCAGGTCGGCGATCGCAAACACCGCCGCCGCCACGGCGGCCGCGCCCGCCATGTCGCACTTCATGTCGACCATGGAGGCCGCGGGCTTCAGGCACAGCCCGCCCGAGTCGAACGTGATGCCCTTGCCGACGAACGAGAGGTGCGCCTTGGCGTTCTCCGGGTGGTAGCGCAGCCTGGCGACCATCGGCGGGCGCTTCGAGCCCTGGCCGACCCCGAGGATCCCGCCGCAGCCGAGCTCGCGCAGCGACGCCTCGTCGAGGAGTGTCACCTCGACCGGCCCCGGCGCGATGGCCCGGCAGCGCTCGCCGAAGCTGTAGGGGTAGAGCACGTTCGGGCTCGTGTTGACCAGGTCCCGCGCCCACGCGACCCGCTTGCCGACGACCGCGGCCCGTCGCAGGCGCTGCGCGGTGGCCTCCGTGGGGCGCGGGCCCCCGACCAGGTCCACCTGCGTCACGGGCGCGAGGCGGGCCAGCTGATCCGCCGAGGCGTCCACCGCCGGCGAGGACGAGTCGTCGGGCGGCATGGGTCCTGCGAGGGCGCTCGGTGGGGGCGCGGCGTGCGACTGACCCGAGGTGGTCGCGTAGGACTGCGCGAACCCGTGGCCCTGACCGCGGGCGCCGCCGCGGTGGTCGGTGAAGCTGTATGCCCCGAGCTGTATGCCTTCCGCGACGACCTCCAGCGTCGCCACATCGTCGGCGGGAAGCACCACGGCCGCGTGGCCGCGCCCGGCGAGGGCGCGAGCGGCGGCGCCGGCGGCGCGACGCAGCGCCTCACCGGAGGGTGCCTCCTCGCTGCGCGGGTCACCCCCGGTCCCGACGATCGCGACCAGCGGAGCGCGGATGCCGGTCACGCCGGCCAGCCACGAGACCTCGTCCTTGCGCGCCCCGAAGCGCAGCGCCTCCAGCGAACCCCGAAGGGCCTCTGCGACCTTCTCCGGCACCGATCCCAGCAAGCGCGGCGACGGGCGCCCGGCGGCGGCGAAGAGGACGAGGACGTCGACCTCCAGGCGGTACGGTGCCTCGGCGCGGTGGCTGATCGTGGTCACGTGGCTGCCTTTCGAATTCGGATCCATCGTGCGGGTCGGCCTCTCGGAGGCGCCGATCCGGCTCAGGTGTCGATTATCGAGCACCGGCGCAACTAGCGTGTCATGCATGAGCAGTGACGAGCTGGTGACCTCCCCACTGGATGCGCGGCACCGCGAAATGGGCGCGAAGATGGCCGACTTCGCGGGGTGGTCGATGCCGGTCGACTACCCGGGTGCCGGAGTGCTCGCGGAGCACGAGGCCGTGCGCCGGAACGTGGGCGTGTTCGACGTGTCCCACCTGGGGACGGTCCGCGTCGAGGGGCCAGGGGCGGCGCAGGCCGTCAACCGTTGCCTCAGCAACGATCTGGGCAAGATCGCTCCGGGGAGGGCCCAGTACACCCTGTGCTGCGACGAGACCACGGGTGGCGTGATCGACGACATGATCGTCTACCTCCGCTCACCGTCGGCGTTGCTCCTCGTCCCGAACTGCGCGAACTCCACCGAAGTGGTCCGGCTGCTGCGCGCCGGCTGCCCGCCCGACGTGACGATCACCGATCACCACCAGCAGGAGGCGATCATCGCGGTCCAGGGGCCCCGATCCGCCGACGTGCTCGCGGCGCTCGGCCTCCCGACGCCGGAGACGTACATGGCCTTCGAGGAGACCACGCGGGCAGCGACGCCGATCACGGTGTGTCGCAGCGGGTACACGGGTGAGCTGGGCTTCGAACTCGTGGTGGACAGCGCCGCCGCCACGCCCCTCTGGCACGCCCTCATCGAGGCGATGGCCCCGCACGCCGGGCGGGTCTGCGGCCTCGGCGCCCGCGACACGCTGCGGATGGAGATGGGCTATCCGCTTTGGGGCCGCGAGCTGTCCCGCGAGATCACGCCCGTGATGGCCCGGCTCGGTTGGGCGGTCGGCTGGGACAAGCCGGCGTTCTGGGGCCGGGAGGCGCTGCTCGCGCAGCGTGCGGCCAAGAGCGGCCCCCTCGCGACGGGACTGGTCGTGACCGGTCGCGGCGTGCCGCGCTCAGGGTGCCGAGTGCGCTCCGCCGACGGCACGGACCTCGGGGTGGTCACCTCGGGGACCATGTCGCCCACGCTGCGCCAGGGGATCGCGCTCGCGTTGCTGGCCCGCTCCGCGCAGGAGGGCGACGAGGTCGTCATCGACGTGCGTGGCAAGGAGGTGCCCGCGCGGGTGCAGCGACCGCCCTTCGTGGCGCCGGAGGTGTCCGGCTGAGCCGGCCGTTCGCCAGGTCCCGAGGTTGCGGGACAGGACGTTCAGGGCACGACGGCCAGTGGTCCGGCGGTCAGTGCTCCGGCGGCCAGGGCGGCCGCCAGGGAGAGTTCGACGCAGGCCCCGAGCACGTCGCCCGTCACGCCGCCGAGCCGGCCTCGGGCGCGGTGGAGCACGACGCCGGCCGCGCCGAGGGCGGCGAGCAACGCTGCCGGCCCGGACCACCACGGCGCCCCCGCGACATACGGCCCCCCGAGCGCGAGCGCCAGGAGGACGACCCCGCCGACCGCCGCCGCGGCCGGGTGGACGCTGCCGGCGACGGTGGCCCCCAGGCCGCCGGGCCTGGCCGCGGGCAGCGCGACGCACGCCCAGGTGAGGGTGTGCCGGGACGCCAGTACCGCCACGGCCGCCAGGGCCAGGCCCCCCGCCGAGCCGGCCAACGACGCCAGGGCCGCGGCGTCCACGAGCAGGACGAGCACGACCGCCGCGATCCCGCTCGGCCCCACGTCGCCTCGGCGCATCACCTCCAGCGCGCGGTCACGGGAGTAGGACGCGGACAGCCCGTCGGCCAGGTCGGCCAGTCCGTCCAGGTGCACGGCCCGACACGAGACGACCAGCGCGGCGAGCAGCAGGACGGAGGTCAGCAGCTCGGCGGCCCTCACAGCGTGCAAGGCCGCCGCGAGGGCGCCGAGCGCGAGAAGGGTCGGGGCCATCGCGAGGGGCGCCGCCACCATCGCCCGGCCGGCGACGCGGCGATCCACCCGCCGCGGAGCGGCCACCGGCCACGCGGTCAGCGTGCCGACCGCGAGGCGCCACCAGTCCGGCCCGCCGACCCCCCGGCTCACGCCCCCGGCCCTGCCGTCGGCGTCGTCGGCCCGAGCCATGTCGTCGGCGCGAGCCGCGGCGTCTGCGCGATCCGGGGCTGGTCGCCGAGTTCCCATACGCGACCGGCCACCACCAGGGCGACGCGCTCGCAGACGTCGGCGACCGCCGCGTTCACCCGGCCGAGGCCGTCCCGGAACAGCCTGCCCGACGGGGAGGCCGGCACCACCCCCAGGCCGGTCTCGTTGCTCACCAGCACCACGTGGGAGCGGGCCGAGGCCAGTGCGGAGACCAGGGCGCGCGACTGCTCGGCAAGGAGACGCTCGGCGCCCGCGCGGTCGTCCCAGGACCGCGCGTCGTCCAGGAGGCGCGCCACCCAGGTGCCGAGGCAGTCCACGAGCACGGGCACGTCGGTGCGGCGCAGCACGCCCGGTACGTCGCCGGTCTCGACGGTCTCCCACCCGGCGGGCCGGGAGCGCTGGTGGGCCCGGACGCGCGCCGCCCACTCGGGGTCGACCGCGGGATCGGGCAGGGGGCCCGGCGCCACGTAGCGCACCGCGGGCTGCGCGGCGAGCAGGTGCTCGGCATAGCGGCTCTTGCCGCTGCGGGCGCCGCCGAGGACGAGCACCGTCGTCATGGGTCCTCCGGGGGACCGGCCGGGACCGCGGTGGACACGGGCTCCGGGAAGGCCGTCGGGCCCCCCGCGCTCACCGGCGCCGGGGAGGTCGCCGGGGCGCCGAACGTGGCGACCGCCTCGAAGTTGGCGCGCCGCACCGCCCGACGCAGGGTGGCAAGGAGCGGCCGCCCCGCGGCGAGGATGAGCCCGGCAGTGAGCAACCCGCGCGGCAGGTCCCAGCCCAGCGAGGTCGCCAGGTAGAAGACGAGGTAGTGGCCGAGGTTCGTCGTGAGCCCGGCCCCGGGCACATACCCACCGCCCTCGGGGGCGGAGGACCCGAGGAACGGCCAGAACCACAGGTTGAGCAGCGCCCCGTAGAGCAGCCCGGCGCTCATCCCGTACGCCGCGAGCATCGCCACCTCGAGTCGACCGCGCACGCGGGGGAGGAGCGCCGCGCCGAGTGCCACCCATCCGGTGGCGATCATCTGGAACGGCACCCACGGGCCGATCGCGCCGGTCAGAAACGCGCCCGTGAGCAGGCACGAGGCGCCCGTGAGGAACGCGAGCCGACGGCCCATGGCCCGGCCGGCGAGGACGACCACGGCGAACATCGGCTCCAGGCCGGCGACCCCGGCCGACAGCACCCGCAGACCGCCGCCGAGCGCCGAGAGGACGCCGATCATCGCGATGGACTTCGCGTCGAGTCGCCCACTCGACTGTTCGGCGAGGAGCACCACGGCGAGAAGGGCGAGCAGCACCGCGAAGAGCCACGGCAGGTCGGCGCCGCGGCTCTGGGCGATCGAGGTCGCGAAGAACGGCCAGGTGAACGCCAGCACCCCGACGCCGCTGACGAGCAGCAGGGCGATCGTGCCCGGCCAGGTGGGGGTCGCGGCGTGCGGCGCCGGGCGGGACGGGAGGCCGGCGTCCCGGCCGGTCACGGCCGCTCGGCGCCCAGCAGGCGCGCCGCGTGGGCGACGGTCGCCACCGGCAGGGGATCGAGGACGCGGGCCACCTGGGGAGCGTACGCCGTCGAGGCCGCGAGCACGTCCGTTCCGCTGTCGTCGGCGACGACCTCGCCGTCGGCCAGCAGGACCACTCGCGTGGCGACCTCGGCCGCGGTCTCCACGTCGTGGGTCGCCATGACGACCGCGGTGCCGTCGCCCGCCAGCTCGCGCAGCAGGGCCACGAGTGCGTTCTTGGCGGCGTAGTCCAGGCCACGGGTGGGTTCGTCCAGCAGCAGGAGCGGCGGGTCGGTGAGCAGGATCACCGAGAGCGCGAGGGCCAGCCGTTGGCCCTCGGAGAGGTCCCGGGGGTGCCGGTCGAGATTTGTCGCTCCGGCGAGGCGCGTCCACAGGGCGGCGCAGGAACCGGCGGGCACCCCGGCGTCGGCGTCGGCGTCGGCGCACTCCTGGCGGACGGAGGTCGCGTAGAGCAGGTCGGCGGGGTCCTGCGGTACGAGTCCCACGTACTCGATGCGGCGCGCCGCATCGAGCGATCCCACGTCGGTCCCGGCGAGTCGCACGGTGCCCGACTCGGCGGGAAGGTGCCCCGCGAGTGCCCACAGCAGCGTGGATTTACCGGACCCGTTGCGTCCGGTGAGGGCCACGATCTCGCCGGGGTCGACGCGCAGGTGGACGCCGTGCAGGATCCGCCGCCGGCCGCGGGCGACCCGCAGGTCGCCGACGTCCAACGGTGGAGCGCCGGCACCGGGCGCGGGGGTGGGACTCGCGCTGACGGAAGCCTCGAGCGCTGCGGCGAGCCGGTCGCGCAGTCCGCCGGCCCTCCGTCGGGCCTGGCGGACGGACAGCGGAAGCGGATCCCAGCCGGCGAGCCGGCCCAACGCGACGAGTGGGGGGACGACCGGGCTGACCGCCATCGCCTGGGCGGGCGGCAGCACCCGACCGGCCACGCCGTCGCGCAGCACCACGATGCCGTCGGCGTGGTGGACCACGCGTTCGAGCCGGTGCTCGGCGAGGACCACGGTCAGGCCGTGGTCGTGGACGAGGCGCTGGATCGCCGACAGCACCTCCTCGGCGGCGACCGGATCCAACGCCGAGGTGGGCTCGTCCAGCACAAGGACGGCGGGGCCGCAGGACAGCACCGCCGCGATCGCCACCCGCTGCTGCTGACCGCCGGACAGGCGGCGCAGCGGCGTGCCCCGCAGGTCGGCCAGGTCGAGCAGGTCCAGGGTCTCCTCCACCCGGCGGCGCATGACCGACGGGCGCGTCCCGAGGGTCTCCATCCCGTAGGCGATCTCCTCCTCGACCCGATCGGTGACGAAGGAGGCTGCGGGGTTCTGCTGGACGTAGCCCA
The DNA here is from genome assembly GCA_934678955.1 of uncultured Austwickia sp. Next base: position 24,634 of record CAKUSI010000022.1, read on the forward strand.
CGGTCCCGGCCAGGTCGCGAGGCCGGTGGGTGCGGGTGTCCCGGCCCGCGACCTGGATGGTGCCGGCGAGGTGGCCGCCGGTGAAGTGCGGCACCAGCCCTGCCAGCGCGCCGAGGAGCGTCGACTTGCCGGCCCCGGTGGGGCCGCAGACCAGCACCAGCTCGCCTTCGGCGACGGTCAGGTCCGGGATCGACAGTGCGGGTCGGGGCGCGTCGTCGTAGCGGATCCGCACCTGGTGGCACGAGATCACGATCGGTCCGCCGCCCGGGGGCGCAGCACGGCCGGCGCCAAGACCCGCGGGGCGTCAGGGTGCGTCTCCGAGCCGGCCGCGCCCCCTCCGGTGTCGCCCAAGGGCGCTTCCGCACGATCGCCTGCCGACGGCGTGCGGTTCCCGCGCCTCGGGTAGGCCCCCGCCGGCACGGGCGGTGCGAACGTGCCCGGGAGCGCCGCGATGAGGAGTGTCAGCACCGGCAGGAGCGGGATGTCCGGGACGGTCAAGGGGGAGGTGACCGGACGCCAGGAGGAGGTGCCGAGCAGGGCCGAGACGAGGCCCGAGGCCTCCGCGGAGATCCCGCCGAGGGCACCCGCGGCCTGGCCGATCGGGCCGGCCGCCAGCAGCAGCGCGGCGGGCGCCAGGCCGCAGGCCAGGACCGCGCTCTCGGCGCGCGACCACCCCTGGCGGCGATACCGGCTTCGCGGGTCGTGGCGGGCACCGAGCACCAAGGTGCCCGCGGCCAGCGCCATCCCGAGCGTCACCAGCACGGCTCCGAGGCCGCGGGAGGTCACCCCGCTGAGCAGCCCGAAGGCGCCGATCAGGACCCCGGTCAGCCCGATGAGTGCCGCCGCGGACGCGCGCCGGCCTCGGGAGGGGCCCCCGCCGCGACCGTACCCGCGGGATTCCATCGATGCGGCGAGCTGCAGCGCGTCGTCCAGGGCGCCGGCGAGGACCGGCACGACCAGGCGCCCGGCCTCGCGCAACCGGGCCCGCGGCCCCCCGGCGGTGCTGCCCCGCAGCGCCCGAGCCCGTCGCATCCGGATCGCGTCGTCGACCAGCGCGGGCGCGTAGGTGAGGCCGACGACGAGCATGGTTCCCACGTCGTACAGGGTGGCGGGTACGTAGCGCAGC
>CAKUSI010000023.1 GCA_934678955.1 uncultured Austwickia sp.
CCGCGGCCGCCCGAGGACCCCGGGGCCCGAGGCATGCCTGCCTCGGGGTGGTCTGCCTGCGGAGGAGGTCCCCAGGCGGGCGCCGGGCGCTCGGCCCCTGGCGCCGCCGGGCCGTGCGGAGGCCGGCCACCGTATGGGCCCGCGGCGGGGCCGGCGCCGGGCGGATAGCCGCGGGTGTCGGGGGGGGACCCGCTTCCGGGTCCGCCCCCCTGCGGTCCGTCGTGCCCGCCCTGCGGCCCCGGAGGAGGTGGAGGCGGCCAGCCTGCGCCGCCCTCCTGGCGGCGCACGCCGTCCCCGTTGGCCCAATGGGTGCCCTCGCCCGGGGAACCTGCCGTCGGTGGACCGGCCGGGGAGCCCGTCTGCCGGATCGGCTCGGTGTCGCCGCCTCCCTGGTGCGGGTGGGGCGTCGAGGGTCGGTTCATCGGGTGTCCTCCGTGGTCGCGGGGATCGAGGTGGACGGTCTATCTGCTGGCCGGTCCTGCGGCGAAGGGCCCTGGGGGTCGGCCGCTTGCGGGCGCCTCTCCGGGTCCGTGGCGTCCGGCGGGTGCGTGGGGTGGTGCTGCGTGTCCGTGGGGGCGTCGTCGGGCTCGTCAGGTTGTCGCCAGCCGGGTGGAGCGGTGGGTAGCTCCACCACGAAGGTGGCCCCGCCGCCCTGGGTCGGGCGCACGCCCACCCGGCCGCCGTGCGTGGCCACGATCGCGAGGACGATGGCGAGCCCGAGCCCCGTCCCCCCAGAGGAGCGCCCTCGGGAGGGATCCGTGCGGTAGAAGCGCTGGAAGACCCGCTCCACGTCCGCCGGCGCGATCCCTCGACCGTGATCCCGGACCTCGAGGCGCAGGTGAGACTCCGTGTCGTGCGGAGTGTCGGGCCCAGGCGGCTGCGGTTGGGCCGGGTCGCGTCCCCAAGCGATCCCGCGGCCGGTGCCCCGGACCCGCCGACGGGGCGGCGGGGCGGCCCCCTGGTCGGGAACGGTCGCGTTCGGCGCCGGGTCGTGGCTCACATACCCCACCGCCACCTCGACGGGGCTGCCGACCGGCGTGTGTTGGATCGCGTTCGCCACCAGGTTGGTGACGACCTGGCGCAGTCGGGACTCGTCGCCGATCAAGGTCGCGGGCGCCAGGTGGCCATCGCCGAGGGCGATGAGCCGCACCGAACGGCGCGGATCGCGCGCCTTGGCGTCGCTCACGGCGTCGGCGGCCAGCACCGTGAGGTCCACCTCGCCGAGTCGCGGAGGTCGCTGGTTGTCCAGCCGCGCGAGGGTCAGGAGGTCGTCGACCAAGCCCGACATGCGGGTGGCCTCGTCTTCGATCCGACGCATCGCGCCGGTGACGGCCTCGGGGGTGGGGACGGCTCCCTGCCGGTAGAGCTCGGCATAGCCGCGAACGGTCGCGAGAGGGGTCCGCAGCTCGTGCGACGCATCGGTGACGAACCGGCGCATCCGCTCCTCGGAGGCCTCCCGGACCGCGAACGAGGCCTCGATCCGGCCGAGCATGACGTTGAGGGATCGGGACAGACTCGCCACTTCATCGTTGGCGGCGTGCTCGGGGATTCGTCGGGTCAGGTCGCCCTTCGCGATCGCCGCCGCCGTGTCCTCCATCTCCCGGAGCGGGCGGAAGGCCCGCTTGATGCCGTGCCAGCCCACCGCGATGCACAGGCTCACCACCAGCAGGCCGACGACCAGGGTGATTGCACGGAACTGCTCCATCGTTTCGTCCACCGCACGCAGGGAGGTGGCGACCGCGTAGCTGCCCGAGCCGTCGGTCAGCGGCCCGGCGAGCACCTGCCAGCGCGGCTCTTGCCCCCCGTCCGAAAGGACGACGAACGGCTCGCGGTCCATCGAGCGGGCCGCGGCGAGGGTCAGGTTTGGCAGATCGGGGTCCAGATCCTCGCCGACGGCCTTGCGCTGCAGGACCACCTTGCCCCACGGATCCATGAACATGACCGCGTATCCGCTCGGCATCGACGGGCTGTAGATGTGCCCGTCCGCGGCCAGGACCAGGCCCCGGGTGTCCGCCGCGTTCGCGGCGGCCGCGCGCAGCCCGTCGTCCGTACGATCCATCAGCGAGCTGCGGATGAGGGCCTCGAGCGCGGTGCTGGTCAGGGCGAGGGAGGCCACCAGGAGGACCACCATGATCGCGACCAGGCGCCAGGTCAGCGACCAGGTCCGCAACGGGCGGACGGCTCGCTCCTGGGCCCGGCCCGCCCACTGGCGCACGTCTGCGGTCAACGTTGGTCCCTGCTCAGGCCTTCTCGGGCGGGAGCCGCAGCACGTAGCCGACCCCGCGTCGCGTGTGGATGAGGTGCGGCTCTTCGGTGTCGATCTTGCGCCGCAGATAGGAGATGTACGACTCCACGATGCCCGCCTCGCCCCGGAAGTCGTAGTCCCACACGTGGTCAAGGATCTGGGCCTTGCTCAGCACTCGGTTCGGGTTTAGCAGCAGGTAGCGCAGCAGCTTGAACTCGGTGGGGGAGACGTCGATGACCCGGTTGCCGCGGCGGACCTCGTGGGAGTCCTCGTTGAGCTCCAGATCGTGGAAGCGCAGGACCTCGTCCTCGGTGGCCTCGCCGCGGGTCCGGCGCAGCACGGCGCGGATACGGGCGACGACCTCCTCCAGGCTGAACGGCTTGGTGACGTAGTCGTCTCCCCCGACCGTCAGGCCCTTCACCTTGTCGTCGACGCTGTCGCGGGCGGTGACGAACACGATGGGCATGTGCCGACCGTCGTCGCGGAGGCGGCGCGTGACGGCGAAGCCGTCCATGTCGGGCAGCATCACGTCGAGCACCACCAGATCGGGCTGCTCGCGCACTGCCGTGGAGATTGCGGTGGCCCCGTCCGCCGCCGTGAAGACCTCGAACCCCGCGAACCGCAGCGACGTGGCGAGCAGTTCGCGAATGTTGGGTTCGTCCTCGACGACCAGGAGGCGCGCCTCGGGAGTCGTGCTGGTCACGCCTTTCAGTCTGCGGGCGGTTGCTGGGAGTTCGCTGGACGTATGGCGTCGGGACCCTATCCGATCGGGGTCCGCGGGCCCTCAGCGCGCGTCGTCGAGGAGATCTGCGGCGTCGACGATGCGATAGGCATACCCCTGCTCGGCGAGGAACCGTTGACGGTGCGACGCATACTCCACGTCGACCGTGTCGCGCGAGACGACCGTGTAGAAGTGTGCGGTGCGCCCGTCTGCCTTGGGGCGCAGCACTCGCCCCAGCCGTTGCGCCTCCTCCTGGCGCGACCCGAACGTGCCGCTGACCTGGATGGCGACCGCCGCCTCCGGCAGATCGATCGAGAAGTTGGCGACCTTGCTGACCACGAGCGTGGGGATCGCGCCCGCCCGGAAGTCCCCGAACAGCTTCTGCCGAGCCCTCACCGTGGTCTGCCCGGTGATCAGCGGCGCGTCGAGGCGCTGCGCCAGGGTCTCCAACTGGTCCAGGTATTGCCCGATCACGAGGACGGATTCGCCGGCGTGTCGCGCCACGAGTCGGTCGACCACGCGGTCTTTGACGCCGGCGCACGCGGCGAGGCGGGCCTGATCCTTCGGGTCGGCGATCGCGTAGGCCATCCGGTCGGAGTCCGGCAGCGCCACCCGGACCTCGACGCACTCCGCGGGCGCGATGTAGCCCTGCGCCTCGATGTCCTTCCACGGGGCGTCGAACCGCTTGGGCCCGATGAGGCTGAACACGTCGTCCTCGCGGCCGTCCTCCCGCACCAGCGTGGCGGTGAGCCCGAGGCGGCGCCGGGCCTGCAGGTCAGCGGTCATCCGGAAGACCGGGGCGGGCAGCAGGTGCACCTCGTCGTAGACGATCAGCCCCCAGTCGCGGGCGTCCAGCAGGTCGAGGTGCGGGTAGACGCCTTTGCGGCGGGTCGTCAGCACCTGGTACGTCGCGATCGTGACGGGGCGGATCTCCTTGCGCGCGCCGCTGTACTCGCCGATCTCGTCCTGCGTCAGAGTGGTCCGCCGCAGCAACTCTTCACGCCACTGACGGGCCGAGACCGTGTGGGTGACGAGGATCAGCGTCGTGGTGGACGAGCGGGCCATCACACCCGCCCCCACGAGGGTCTTGCCAGCGCCACAGGGCAGGACGACCACGCCGGAGCCGCCGTGCCAGAACCCATCGATTGCCTGGCGTTGGTAGCCGCGCAGCGACCAGCCCTGCTCCTCCAGGTCGATGGGGTGGGCCTCCCCGTCGACGTATCCCGCCCGGTCGTCCGCCGGCCAGCCTGCCTTCAGCAGCTCCTGCTTGAGGCGGCCGCGCTCGCTCGGGTGGACGAGGACGCTCGCCCGCTCGATCCGGTCCCCGAGGAGCGGGCGGATCCGCTTGCTGCGCAGCACCTCCTCCAGGACGGGCAGGTCGGTGCTGGTCAGAACGAGCCGACCGGGGGCACCGTCGCGCGGTTCCTCCTTGTGCAGCGTCAGCCGCCCGTACCGGTCCATCGTGTCCGCGATGTCGAGCAGCAGCGCCTGCGGCACGGGATAACGGCTGAAGGTGACCAGCGCGTGCACGACCTGCTCCGCGTCGTGACCGGCGGCTCGCGCGTTCCAGAGGCCGAGCGGCGTCAGGCGATACGTATGAACGTGCTCCGGCGCCCGCTCCAGCTCGGCGAACGGCGCGATGGCGGCCCGGGCCTCCTCCGCCGCCGGGTGGCCGACCTCCAGCAGCAGCGTGCGGTCGCTCTGCACGATCAACGGGCCGTCGCTCATGGTGTCCCATCATGGGCGACGGGCATGCCGGGGACGAAACCGGCGTACTCCTACGGCTCGCTGGGGAGCGGAGCGGCGAAAAGGACGAGGGCGAGCAGGATTCCCAGGCACGCGATGATCGCCAGGGTGAACCCGACGCCCCCGCAGATCATGCCCGCGAGCACCCGCCCCTCGCCGCCCACCGCACCGCCCGCGTCGCGGATCTCCCGGCGCACCCGGAGGCCCACGATGAGGGGGTAGAGGCCGACCAGACCGGGCAGGACGCAGAAGAACGTCCCCACCAGGGTCCCGAGTCCGAACCCCAGGATCGTCCCGGCCTCCCGGTGCAGCGGGGCCTCCGGTCCGGCGCCGAACGGGCGGCCCGGTCCGTCCGCAGGCCGTCCGGCGGACGCCGCATCGTACGGAGGGACGTGCGCGCCGGACTCACCCCACTGGCCGGGCACCGGAGGGCCTCCTGGATCGTTCACCCGTCTGCCTCCCCTCGCCCGCGGTTTGCGGCGCCGCCACCAGCGTACGGCTCCCGCCTTGGCCGCCCGGTTACGGTGGGAGTCGACCCGTTGAAAGGAACGCGCATGCGCTCAGGGATCGCCCGCGAGGCGATGGACCCCTCCGTACGCCCCCAGGACGACCTTTTCGGCCACGTCAACGGCACGTGGATCGCGAACACGCAGATCCCGCCGGACCGGGGGCGGTACGGATCGTTCGACATCCTGCGCGAGCAGTCCGAGGAGCACATGCGTGAGCTTCTGCAGGAGCCCGCGGGTGAGGGCGCCCAGGAGGGCGACGCGGGGCTGGCCCGCCGGCTGTACGCCTCGTTCCTGGACGAGGACCGCGCCGAGTCACTGGGGCTGGAGCCGCTGACCCCCACGCTGTCGGCGATCGAGGCCGTGGCCGACGTGCCCGGGTTGCTCGAGCTGCTGGGCGCTCTGCAGCGCGAGGGGGTTGGGGGCGCGGTCGAGGCGTTCGTGACCACCGACAAGAAGGACGCCGACGCGTACGTGGTCTATCTGGAGCAGTCGGGGCTCGGGTTGCCTGACGAGGCGTACTACACGGGTGAGCAGCACGCCGGGCTGCGCGAGGCGTACCGGGCGCACCTCGGCCGGATGTTCGCGCTCGCCGGCGCGACGGAGGAGGACGCGGCGCGCGACGCCGGGGCGGTCTTCGCCCTGCAGGAGGCGCTCGCGGGCGGGCACTGGGACCGGGTGCGCTGCCGGGACGCGGTCGCCACGTACACCCGCGTGGACCGCGCCGCGCTGGCCGAGCTCGCCCCCGCCTTCGACTGGGCCGCCTGGGCGCGCGGCGCCGGAGCCCCCGAGTCGGCGCTCGACGCCGTGGTGGTGCGCCAGCCGTCATACCTGGAGCGCCTCTCCGCGCAACTACTGGAGACCGACCTGGCGACCTGGAAGGCGTGGCTGCGCGCGGCGGTGCTGCACGCGTACGCGCCCTTCCTGCACCGCGAGCTCGCCGAGGAGGACTTCGACTTCTACGGGCGCACGCTCTCCGGCACGCCCGAGCAGCGGGCCCGCTGGCGGCGGGGCATCGCACTGGTCGACCACCTCGTGGGGGAGGCGGCCGGGCAGCTCTACGTGCAGCGGCACTTCCCGCCGGAGGCCAAGGAGCGCGCGCAGGAGTTGGTGGCCAACCTCGTCGAGGCCTACCGCAGGGACATCGCGGACCTGCACTGGATGACGCCGGCCACCCGGGCGAAGGCGCTGGAGAAGCTGGAGCTGTTCACCCCGAAGATCGGCTACCCGGAACGGTGGCGCGACTACGCGGGGTTGGAGCTGCGCGCCGACGACCTGCTCGGCAACGTGCGGGCGGCCTACGCCTTCGAGACCGACCGGATGTGGCGCAAGCTGGGCTCGCCGGTCGACCGCGACGAATGGTTCATGACGCCCCAGACGGTCAATGCCTATTACAACCCCGGCATGAACGAGATCGTCTTCCCGGCCGCGATCCTGCAGCCACCGTTCTTCGACGCCTCTGCCGACGACGCCGCGAACTACGGGGCGATCGGGTCGGTGATCGGCCACGAGATCGGGCACGGCTTCGACGACCAGGGGAGCCGGTATGACGGACACGGCGAGCTGGTCGACTGGTGGAGCGCCGACGACCGCGCGGCCTTCGAGCATCTGGCGGATGCGCTCATTGCCCAATACGACGGCTTCTCCCCCCGGGACCTGCCCGGCGAGGCCGTGAACGGGGCCCTCACCGTCGGGGAGAACATCGGCGACCTCGGCGGGGTGACGATCGCCTACCTGGCCTACCGGATCGCGCTCGACGGCGCGCAGCCCCCGCTCATCGACGGGATGACCGGCGAGCAGCGCTTCTTCGCCGGATGGGCGCAGATCTGGCGGATGCGCGCGCGGGAGCAGGAAGCCCGTCGGCTCCTTGCGATCGACCCGCACTCGCCCGGGGAGTTCCGGGCCAACATCGTGCGCAACCTGACCGAGTTCTACGAGGCATACGACGTCCGCGAGGGCGACGCGCTCTGGCTGCCGCCGGAGCGCCGCGTCCGGATCTGGTGAGCGCTTCGGTGACCGCAGGGCCTGGCGAGCCGGGCCTGGCGGGGCCGCCGCGGCGCGACCAGCCGACCCCCGCCGCCCTGCGCGTCGCGCTCGCGGTGCTGGCCGGGATCGTGTTGCTCGCGGCGACGGCCTGGTGGTGGGACCTGACCGGGCCCGTGCCCGCGGTGCAGCCCCTCTACCTGGCCGTCCCCGTCGCGGCCCTCATCCTGCTCGCGCTCGGGGCGCGGGCCCGTCAGCGAGTCGCGGCGTCGCTGGCCGCCGCGGCGCTCGCGTTGAGCGGCGTGGCGATCGTGCCCGTGCTGGCCGCCCCGCTGACCGCCCCGTCCGTGCCGAACCCCCAGCGTCAGCTGACCGTCCTGGCGCAGAACCTGGAGTACGGCGGCGCGGACTCGCAGCAACTGACCGCCGAGGTCCTGGGGCGCGATGTCGACGTGCTCGTGCTCACGGAGGTCGACGCCGCCTACCTGGCGCACCTGGCCGGCGGCGATCTCCGGCGCCGCCTTCCGTACGACTCCGGGGACCTCCGTCCGGGAGGCTCCCCCGGCACGGCGGTGCTGTCCCGCTTCCCGATGCGCGTGCTCGACGCGGACTTGGGCCGACGCGCGGGCGAGCACTTCCAGCAGCCCGTCGTGTCCGTGGACGTCGACGGCCGCGAGGTGATGCTGCACGCGGTGCACCCGCTGTCACCGACCTCGCGGTCCCGCCTGCCGCGCTGGCGCTCCGGCCTGGGGGAGCTGGCCGCGTGGCAGCGGGCCCAGGGGCAGGACACGCCGGTCGTGCTCGCGGGCGACTTCAACGCGGGTTGGCCCCACCCGGCCTTCCGCGAGGTCGCCGACGGCATGACCGATACCTTGGCGGCGACGGGGCAGGCCTGGCGAGCGACGTGGCCGATCGACCAGCGCTTCCCGGCGTTCGCGCAGATCGACCACATCCTCGTGCGCGGCGGGGAGGTCGCGGGGGCCGGCACGATCCGGCTGGACGGCACCGACCACGCCGGCGTCTGGGCCAGGCTGCTCCTGGCCTAGGACGAGGGCCGGGCGGGGTGTCCGGTTGAATCATCGGGGCGCGCGCGCCTCCGGCCGTGTCGGTCCGTCCGGTGCGGCGGCCGCCACCCCGACGATCCGGTGCAGGGAGTACGAGCGCTGACCGCCGTCCGGATCCCTCCCGTGCACCCTGCCCCCCTCCACCCGGTCCGGGTGCAGCAGGACCCGGCGTGGTGCCCCCGCCGCATCGATCACGCCCAGCCATAGGGCCCGGCCCCCTGCGGCCGCATCGCGCAGGTGGCCGGCCAGGTCGCCTGGGTCCAGGCGCACCAGCGGAGCCTCGGCGGCGTGTTGACGCGCTGCGCGATCCCGTGACCGGGCGTCCTCCCCGGCGCGCAGCACCGCCACCCACTCGGCAGGATCGCGGTCCCCGCTCCGTGCGGACCGGCCGGCGGCGCCCAGCGAGCCCACGAACCCTGTCGGGTGGGCGGGTTCGGCGAGCGAGCCCCGGGTGAGGAGTCGGGTCGCCAGGTGCTCCCGGCGCGGTGGGGTGCGGTGAGCGGAGGCGGGTGGCACGACCACCGTGCCGTCGCGGCCCTCGGCCACCGGGGCGAGCCCCGCCTCGCGGAGCACCGACAGGAGCGCGGCCGGGGCGGCGTCGCAGGCGAGCACGCCCTCGGCGATCCGCCGGGGCCGATAGGGCACCAGCTCGGAGCGGGCCAGCAGGTCGTCGATGGCCACCGGGTCGTCGCTGCGCACGTACGAGGTCGCCGCCCCGACCCTCAGGCCGCCGTGCCGCCGCGCCACGTCGCGGACCAGGTATTCCAGCGGCTGCGGCACCCCCGTCCGGCTGGCCTCCTGCAGCGTGGTCAGGATCCGGGTCGCATCCCAGCCCACGTCCAACGCGCGGCGGACGGTGCCCGGCTCGAACCGGTAGACGCTCGCCACGTCGCGCGACTCCACGTCGGCGATCAGCCGCAGGAAGGCGGCGAGCCGGTCCTCCAGCCGTCCGGGTGCGATGGCCGTGAGATCGGCCTGCAGCAGGACGTGGTCGACGGGCTCGGGAAGCATTGCGCGTGCCGCCGCGAGCGGCTCGTATGACTCCGCGCCGGTCTGCAGCGGACCGGCGCCGATCAGCTCCCGCCCGGCGCTGGACAGACCCCCGTGGGCGAGCACGCCCAGCCAGGTTCCCTGGGTCAACGCCGCGCGCGCATGGCGATCCAGCGCCTCCGCGGGGGCGAGCGGACGCGCCCACCGCAGTCGCGCGAGGAGCGCCTCGACGCCTGTCCCGGCCCCGGCGGGGAGCCCGCCGAGGACCGACAGCAGGTCGTGGCGGATCGAGCGGGCCACTGCGGACTCGGCCGCGGGGGACAGCGCGTTGACGGGCGTGCCCAGCGCCCCGGGGTCGTCCGGGCGAGGTGGGCGGCTCCCGACGAGCTGGGCGGCTCGCGTGGTGCCCAGCCACGCCTGCGCCAGCACGAGCCACCGCCGGGGCGCTTCGACGCCACTCCAGTCGTCGAAGGCGGGCGTCGGCGCCCACGTCGGTTCGACCTGCCGGTCGTCGTCGACCAGACCCGCGGCATAGGCGAGCTCGACCACGAACGCCGCCTGCTCGACGGGGCAGTCCAGCGCCCGGACCAGCGCGCGCAGGGAGGCCACGGCCAGCCCGCCCGAGCGAAGGACGCGAGGCGGCTCCGCGCCCCACGCGTGGGCGAGCTCCTCGACACGCATGAGGATGTCGGCCGCCGCGGCGCCGGCGGCCTCGTCCAAACTCCCCGGACCCGCAAGGAGGGGCAGCTCCGGCGGCTCCAGCGGGACGGCCCGGTGCAGTCGACCGCCGCGCAGCGCCAGAGCGACCGGCGCGGGGAGGCGGACGCTGCCCTCCCCGTCGCCTTCCTCCAACAACCCACGCGCGGAGAGGGCGTGGATGCGGTGCGCCAGTGGGCCCCCCTCGTCGAAGACCCCCGTCGAGGTCCACGCGAGGGCGGCCAGAAGGTCCCGATCGGTCGAGGACACCCTGCCCAGCGTCTCCCTCGCGTGGGCCACCTGCCGCTCGTCCACCGGGCCTGGCGCCAGCCCGGCGAGGGCCTGCCCCACCGCGTCGAGCGTCTCGGCGCGGACCCGCCAGCGCGCCTCGCCGCTCTCAGGGTCCTGCTCGCGCGCCAGCAGCGCCCGGTCCCACAGCCGGCGGGAGGCGGACTCGAAGGCCTCCCCGTCGATCGCCTGGCCCGCGTCGGCAGCCGCGTCCGCTCCCGCCAAGGTCTTCGCCCAGGCGTCCGTACCGCTTGCCCCCAGTGCGCGCGCCCGCTCGGCGAGCACGTGGCAGTGCAGGACTGCAAGCAGACCCTCGTCGAGACCCTCGATGGCCCGGCGCAGGCTCGCCGGCGTGCCGGCCCGGGCGGCCAGCGCCGCGACGTCCACCGGCAGCGGCCTGGCGAGGTCGCCGCGCAGCGCCAGCAGCTGCGCGAGGTGCGCGTCGTCGCGGCCGCACAGGTCGTCGACGAGGCGGGGGAGCGGCACCCATCCACCGTACGGCGCGGGGAGACGGCCCGCGCGCTTCACTCGTGCCGGCGCAACTCCTCGCGCAGCGTTCCGATCCCGCGCTTGGGCCGCTCGGTGTAGGAGGCCGCGTTCCAGCCCTCCCAGCGGATCGGGAAGGCGAGCGACGCGCCGTCGACGACCGCGGTGGCCTCGATCCCGGTGATGGGCACGGCGGCGGGCTTTCCGCTGCTGGGGTCGTATGCGGTGAGCGAGGAAGGGTCGGCGAGCAGGAGCATCGACCAGGGGAGCCGTACCGTGAGTTCGATTCCCGAGCCCTCGGCCCGGTCGACCACCCGCCACGTGCGGCGGGAGTCCACGTCCGGGCCGTCGCCGGACCAATCGCCCCGCTTGAGCCGGCCGATCTCCATGAGCTCGGCGGGTCGCGCCGGGCTCGCTCCCCGCCCGGGGAACGGGCGGTTCAGGGTGAGTCGCTGCAGGCTCCACCCGTCGGCTCCGGGGGTGGGCAGGGACTGCGGCGGCAGGCCGTCGAGGAGGATCGGGTCGACGGCGCCGCGTACGAAGGCCTCCGCGTTCCCGCCGCCCACGTCGATCACGACCGCGACGTCGTCGCGACCCGACCCGGCCCCGGACGGGAGCCGCAGTCCCGGGCCGGGCAGGACCGCGAACCCGAGCTCCACGCGAGAGGGCCGCCCATCGAGCGTGAGCGTGAGGGTGAGGAACGACGCGTCGTGGTCCAGGGCGACCTCGCGGAGCCCGGAGGCGGCCTCGTGCACGACCCGGCGCCCCACGGGGTTCGGGTCGTTGGCGAGGATGCCGAACCACTGCTCGTTGGTCAGCGGGTCGTGCCAGAGCGCCCGCCGCTCCGGGTGGGCTGCGGCGTGCCGGGGCACGGTGTTCCAGGTGAACTTGAACCATTCGTCGGCCCATGCGAACAGCCACGCCCCGCCCAGGCCGATCTCGTGGCACAGTCGGACCAGGTCGGCATGCATGCGCTGCTGCTCGGCCTCGTCGTGGTCGCCCTGGTGCCGCCCGTTGCTGCCGTTGTGCGCCGAGCCCAGGGAGCCCGGGACGCCGAGCTCGGTGATGAGCAGGGGCATCTGCGCGTGGTGGGCCTTGAGGTCGAGCAGGTAGGCGCGGTACGGGTCCGCCCCGGCGTACGACGGCTGCAGCAGCTGGAAGTCGGGGTAGTAGGGGTAGGCGTGATAGGAGGCGAACGTCCCGGCGGGCCAGGCCGCGGTCGGCAGCACGTGGTTGGCGTCGACCGAGAGCATGTCCTCGCGCTCGAGCGGCTCCTCCGGGTGACGCAGCGGGTCCGTCGTCGGCCAGTTGACCAGGCCGATCGGGACGCTCACGCCGCGGGCCGCCTCGTAGGAGGCCAGTTCCTCCATGCGGGCCGCCACCCAGCGCTCGGTCGGCGTGGCGGCGGGCGTGGTCGCGAAGTAGCGGCCCGCGACGGCCGGCGCCGCGGCGTTGGTGCGGTCGCTGTGGAACGAGGCCAGCGGGTCCCACTCGACGCCGACCAGCCAGGCCGCCGTCCAGGGCGACACGTCAGCGGTCCAGGTGCCCCAGGCCCGGCCCCGCTGCTGCGGTCGGGTCAGGTCGCCGTGCACGGCGCCGCTCGTGTCCCTGACCTCGGCGATCATCGCGTCGGTCGGGCCCTTCGCGAACAGGTCGTGGGATTCCAGATAGCTCTCGTCCGGGAGGTAGATGCCCTGCACGAGGTAGAGCGGGTCGTCCGGGTGCGCGAGGTTGAACGCCCGCAGCTCCTCGTAGAAGGCCGGGGGGTGGATGGTGTAGATCCGCACGACGCGGACCCCGAGGTCCCGCATCATGGGGAACCAGCGCTGGTAGTCCTCGCGGCGCATGGCCAGCTCGCCGGGGGAGTGACCGGGGATCGTGCTGCCGAGGTTGACCCCCGCCCAGTACGTCAGGTCGCCGCCGGAGGTGTGCAGCAGGAGCTGGTCGCCGCGCTGGCTGGCGAGCATCGTCAGGCCGTCGGCGCTGACCGGCTTCGGGGCGCGGGGCGTGGCCGGGGTGTGCGGCGGTGTGCCGGTCGGTCCGGGCGAGCCCCCCGGGCCGGCGCAGCCCGCGGCCAGCAGGACCCCGCCCGCCAGGCCGAGCTGGAGCAGCCGACGTCGGGACAGCGCGAGAGGCAAGCGCGAGGGCATACGGGGTTCCTTGTCGAGGGTGGCGTCGACCCCCTCATCGGCAGCTGTGGACCAACACATCGGCAATTCGCTTGCTTCATCCCGAGGTTCCGCGCGCGTCGGCGGGCCGGCATGCTGAGCCGGCCGAGGTGGGGGCTGGGTGAGCCGGCGAAAGCGGCCATGGTGAGCCGGCTGATACGGCACGGGGACCGGTCCGGGGGACGGGGGCGGCGGAGGGGCGGCAGGGCCTCTCCCCACCGGCTAGCCTGGGGGAGTCCCGAGACGAGCCGGCCTGGGCGGCTCCAGACGTGGAAAAGGGTGTGTTCGGTGCCTGTTGGCAGGGTCAAGTTCTACGACGCGACGAAGGGGTTCGGGTTCGTCGCGTCCGAGGACGGCGAGGACGTGTTCGTGCACGCCTCGGCGTTGCCCGAGGGGGTGACGCTGAAGCCGGGGATGCGCCTGGAGTTCAGCCTCGCGCGCGGCAAGCGGGGCAGCCAGGCGATGCAGGTGAGCGTGCTCGATCCGGTGCCCTCGGTGGCCGAGGCACAGCACGTCAAGCACCGCCGCTCCCCTGAGGAGATGACCGTGATCACCGAGGATCTGATCAAGATGCTGGACCGGGTCAACGGGCAGTTCCGGCGCGGACGGTATCCGGAGCGGCGCGAGGCCGAGCAGGTGGCGGCCGTGTTACGGGCCGTCGCCGACCACCTGGACGGTTCCTGAGATGGCCTCGATCAGGCCGGATGCGGTCCTCGCCGGGGCCAGCGAGGTGGCCCGGGCGGCCGCGGAGGCGATCGCCGAGCCGGGCACCGTGGGGGCCCACGTGGGGATGCGGATGGAGTCCGACCGGCTGGCCACGCACCTCTTCGAGTGCACCGCGCCCGCCTACCGGGGCTGGACCTGGGCGGTGACGGTGACCCGGATCGCGCGGGGTCGGACCGTCACGATCTGCGAGACCCACCTGCTGCCCGGCGATGACGCGCTCCTCGCGCCCGAGTGGCTGCCGTATGCGCAGCGACTGGCGCCGGGCGACGTCGGGCCGGGCGACGTGCTGCCGTTCGTGGACGACGACCCCCGCCTGGAGCCCGGCTACGAGGCCACCGGCGAGGAGGACGTCGACAGGATGGCGCTGTGGGAGCTGGGCCTCGGCCGCGCCCGGGTCCTCTCCGCGGAGGGTCGGGACGAGGCGGCCCAGCGGTGGTACGACGGGACGCACGGCCCGACCGCCGAGACGGCCGTCAAGTC
This sequence comes from uncultured Austwickia sp., assembly GCA_934678955.1. The sequence goes on from CAKUSI010000023.1 coordinate 14,100, forward strand.
GTCGGCCATCTGCTCCACGTGCGGCTTCTACGTGCCGATGGCGGGCGCGCTGCGCCGACTGTTCGGCGTGTGCGCCAACGCGTGGTCCCCGAGCGACGGGTCCGTGGTGAGCCTGGACCACGGCTGCGGCGCCCACAGCGAGACCACCGTCACCGCGGAACGCCCCGTACCGGTCGGTGACCCGCTCCTGGACGACCTCGCCTGGGACGTCCTGGCCGAGGACCGTTCCTGACCCGCCCGACTCCGACACGGCCCGCCCGCCGGCGTCTGGCCACCTGACTCCGGCGTCAGACCCGCCCGGCTCAGGCGGACTCGGCGTTGCCGCGACCGCGACGGATGTAGAGGTAGCCCAGGCCGCCCAGCGTCAACGCGATCACGCACGTCCACGGCCACCACGAGCGCTCCCCCGTGCGCAGCGCGGGCACCGCGAGGATCACGACGAGCGCTGCGGCCCAGAGCCCGAGCAGCGGCAGCAAGGTGCGGGTCACCGGCCACCGCAGCGGCTGCGGGTCGTCTCGCCATTGCGGGCGCGGCGGGCGGGGCATACCCCCACCGTACGCCCCCGTCCGGGCCGATCCGAGGGGCGACCGGGCCGGTCGTAGGGTGTGGGCATGTCCCACCCCACGGCGCGCTCCGAGACGGCGGATGCCCCTACCCCCGGCTCCCCCCGGGGCGGACTCGACGGCTACTTCCAGATCACCGCGCGGGGCTCGACGCTCAGCCGGGAGATCCGCGGCGGCTTCGCCACCTTCTTCACGATGGCCTACATCGTGGTCCTGAACCCCCTCATCATCGGCACGGTCCCCGACGGCACCGGCGCCTACCTCGGCGGCGGCGCGACCCCCGACCTGGCCAAAGTGGCCGCCGCGACCGCCCTGGTCGCCGGCCTGATGTCGATCCTGATGGGGGTGGTGGCCAACTACCCGCTGGCGCTCGCCGCCGGCCTCGGCCTCAACGCGTTCGTGGCGTTCAGCGTGGCCGCCCTGCCGCAGATGACCTGGGCCGACGCGATGGGGCTGGTGGTCCTGGAGGGCCTCGTCATCCTGATCCTGGTGCTCACCGGGTTCCGACAGGCGGTGTTCCTCGCCATCCCCTCCCCGCTCAAGACGGCGATCAGCGTGGGGATCGGGCTGTTCATCACGCTCGTCGGCCTCTTCGACGCGGGCATCGTGCGCAAGGCGCCCGCGACCCCCGTGCAGCTCGGTCCGACCGGCGCGCTCGCGGGGTGGCCGAGCCTGGTGTTCGTGCTCGGGTTGGTCGCGATCATCGTGATGATGGTGCGCGGCGTAAAGGGCGCCATCCTGTATGGGATCCTCGGCACCACACTCCTCGCGGTGGTCGTCGAATCCGTCGCGCGCATCGGTGCCCAGACGGACGCGACCGGCGCCGTGGTGAACCCGCACGGCTGGGGGCTCAACGTGCCCCGCCTGCCGGACCAGATCGTCGCCGCCCCCGACTTCGGCCTGCTGGGTCAGTTCAGCCTGCTCGGCTCGGTCTCCAAGATCGGGATCATCTCGGTGGTGCTGCTGGTCTTCACGCTGATGCTGGCCGACTTCTTCGACACGATGGGCACCATGGTGGCGGTCGGGGCCGAGGGCGGCCTCCTGGATTCCAACGGGAACCCGCCGAACACCTCGCGCATCCTGGTGGTCGACTCCGTGGCCATCGCGGGCGGCGCGGGCTCCGTCTCGAGCAACACGTCATACATCGAGTCCGCCGCCGGGGTGGGCGAAGGCGCGCGCACGGGGTTGGCGTCCGTCGTCACCGGGGCGCTGTTCCTCTTGGCCACGTTCCTCGCCCCGCTCGTCGACGTGGTCCCCTACGAGGCCGCGACCCCCGCCCTCGTCATCGTGGGGTTCTTGATGATGCAGCAGGTGAGCGGGATCGACTGGGCGGACCTGGAGATCGCGATCCCGTGCTTCCTGACGATCGTGCTGATGCCGTTCACGTACTCGATCACCGCGGGCATCGGCGCCGGTTTCGTCACCTACGTCCTCATCGCGATCGTGCGCGGCCGGTCGCGCGAGCTGCACCCCCTGATGTGGATCGTCTCGGCGATGTTCGTGATCTACTTCGCGATCGACCCGATCCGCCAACTGCTCGCCGGCTGAGACCGGCGGGATCCGTTCGAAGCGGGCCGGGCCACGGCCCGAGGAGGAGGAATGACCGTGACCCCCCACACCCGCAGGATCGTGGTGCTCGTCGCCCTGGCGGGGCTGCTGATCGCGACGATCGTGGCGCCGCTCTTCTCCCGCTGACCCCCGATCGCGCGGGGGTCAGCGCCGATGCCGACCGGGCGCAGGTGCTCCGGGGTGCCGCAGCGACGTGCTCAGTCGCGGCCGGCGGCGAGGATCAGCCCGGCCAGCTCCTCCGGAGCGATCCGGGACGGCCAGTCGGGCAGCCGCCCGTCGGCGGCCCACAGGAGCACGGCACCGACCCGCTCCTTGGCAGGGGCGTCCCCGCGGCCCCCGCCGTCGCGGAGACCATGGTCGGTGACGATGACGACCAGCCAGTCCTCTCGGCTCGCGGGCTGCGACGCGGCGCCCGCCGCCGGCGTCCGGTCCACCCGGTGGCTCCGTCCGGAGTGGGTGCCGATGCCGCTGCGGTCGCCGGCGCGGGACGTCAGGACGGACAACAGGTCGGCCAGATGCTGGTCGACGATCGAGAGGGAGGCGGCGTAGCGCGGATCCTCCACGCCGAAGTCGTACGCCGCCTCGTCCGGGCCGCAGAAGTACGCGAAGGCGACGTCTGGGGCGCGGTCGGCCCGGAGCGCGGCCACGGTGGCGTTGCGCACCTGACGATCCGCCTTCACCAGCCCCATGTCGTCTCCGTCGGGGTAGGCGATGCGGTGCCGCCCGGCCGCGATGTCCGATGGGCGAGTCGCGATGACGGGGCCGGCGCCCTGCGGGTCGGCCAGGGCGCGCCAACCTGCCGCCGCGAACGTGCGGGCGTCCGGCTCGGCCTGGGCCGCCTGGGCGAGCAGGTCGGGGTGGTCGGCCAGACGGTGATCGACGAAGAAGTTCTCCCTGACCCCGTGAGCGTCGCTGGTCACCCCGGTGAGCACGCTCGTCCACACGGGCCCGGCGAGATCCTGCGGCACGACGTCCAGCCGATGCCACGCGCGGTCCGCCACGCCCGCCAGCGTCGGGGCGACTCCCTCTCGCGCGGCGAGCGGCCATCGCACGCCGTCGATGCCGACCAGGAGGACAGGCCGACGTGACGAGCCGTGGAGAGGGGGCGGGCTGTTCTGGGGCACGGGTCTCCTCAGGAGTGCTGGCGAGTCGATGACGACGCGGTGCGTGGTGATCCGGACGACGAATCCTGCCGTCCATACGACGAGGGCCGGGTCGACCTCAGGTGGTCGGCCCGGCCCTCGCGCCGGAAAGAGCCGGCGTCAGCGCTGACTGCCAGGGGGAGCGTCAGCGCAGTGCTAGCGGGCGCGACCCAGCTCGGGGGTCCTAGGCCGCGCCCGCCAGCGTGATTGAAGATTAGAGGAGGCTCACAGGCGGCGCAAGTCCCTGCACCGGCGGCGCGGCGTGTCCTGCGCCACCTCGCGCTGCGTCGCATATGGGCTGGTCACGGCGTGCATTCGCCGATTCTGTTGTCGACGATGGGAGAATGGACGAGTGACCGAGCTGATCGATACCACGGAGATGTATCTCAGGATCATCTTCGAGCTGGAAGAGGAGGGCACTCCGGTCCTGCGTGCCCGCATCGTCGACCGCTTGGGCCACTCCGGCCCGACCGTCTCCCAGACCGTGGCGCGGATGGAACGCGACGGCCTGTTGTCCGTGCAGCCCGACCGGAGCCTGCTGCTGTCCGACGACGGCCGCGCGCGAGCGACCCGCGTGATGCGCAAGCACCGGTTGGTCGAGCGCTTGCTCTTCGACGTCATCGGCCTGGAATACGAGCACGTCCACTACGAGGCCTGCCGCTGGGAGCACGTCGTGAGCGAGCGGGTCGAACGCAAGATCCTCGCCCTGCTCGGCGATCGACGGGAGAGCCCGTACGGCAACCCGATCCCCGGGCTCGACGAGCTGGGGGTGACCGACTCCGCGCCGCTGCCCGGGGGGGTGCTCGCGCTGACCGAGATCGACTCCGCGGATGCCGTACAGGTGGAGATCCGACGCCTCGGCGAGGCGCTCCAGGACGACCCGGGCGCCATGGCGCGGCTGCGCGGCGCGGGACTGGTCCCCGGCGTCGAGGCGACCGCGCGCCACGTCGGCGATCGATGGTTGCTCGTCAGGGACGCCGAACGTCCCGTGGCGCTGTCCGCCGAGCACGCAGGGCAGGTCAGGGTCATCCTGCTCGAGCAGGAGCCGCTCGCCTGAGTCCTGGGGTCGGGTCGACGCCGCTACAGCATCGCCGGCAGCGGATTCAGCACCGCGACCTCGGCCTCGGTGGCGGCCAGGACCTCCTCCAGCGTGAACGCCGGGTTGATCTCCACGAGCGTGAGCCGTCCGTCCCGGTAGTCCAGGACGCCCATCTCGGTAATGATCAGGTCCACGCAGTTCACGGCGGTGAGCGGAAGCGTGCACTCGCGCAGGATCTTGGGGGCCCCGCGCTGCGTGTGCTCCATCGCCACGATGACGCGTTTGGCGCCCACGACGAGGTCCATGGCCCCGCCCATGCCGGGGACCATCTTGCCGGGGATGATCCAGTTGGCGAGGTTGGCCTGCGCGTCCACCTGCAAGGCGCCGAGCACGGTGACGTCGACGTGGCCGCCCCGGATCAGTCCGAACGAGGTCGCCGAGTCGATGAACGCGCCACCCATCGGGCAGGTCGCGGGCTGACCGCCCGCGTCGATGACGTACCGGGGGTCGGCATGCTCCCTGTCAGGTCTCGGACCGGCCCCGACGATCCCGTCCTCGGACTCCAGGATCACGTGCACGTCCGGCGCGAGGTAGTCGGGGATCAAGGTCGGCAGCCCGATGCCCAGGTTGACGAAGTCGCCGTCGCGCAACTCCCGCGCCGCGCGTCGGGCGATCAGGTGCTTGATCTCCTGCTTGTCCAGCTGCGGGGCCATCAGCGCCGACCTCCGTCCACGATGAAGTCCACCAGCACGCCCGGGGTGACCACGTCCTCGGGCTTGATGTCGCCGATCTGGACGAGGTGGTCGGCCTCCGCGATCACGAGGTCGGCGGCCGTGGCCATCCAGACGTTGAAGTTGCGGGTGGTGCCCTTGTACCAGATGTTCCCGCGCGTATCGATGTTGAAGCCGTTGAGCAGGGCCACGTCCGCGCGCAGCGGCAACTCCAGCAAGTAATCCCTGCCGTCGACAGCAATCACCTGCTTCCCCTCGGCGACGAGGGTGCCGATGCCGGTCGGGGTGAGGATGCCGCCGAGACCGGCCCCGCCGGCGCGGATCTTCTCGATGAACGAGCCCTGGGGGATCAGCTCGACCTCCAGCTCGCCTGCGTGCATCAGCTCCGCGACGGCCGGGTTGAGACCGACGTGACTCGCGACCAGTCGGCGCAGCCGGCGATCCTCGACCAGCTTGCCCACGCCGTAGCCCGGCTTGGCCGCGTCGTTGCAGATCAACGTGAGGTCGCGCACCGGGGTCTGCAGGATCGCGTCGATGATCTGGTGGGCGTTGCCGCATCCCATGAAGCCGCCGATCATGACGGTCATCCCGTCCTTGATCATGGCCGCGGCGTCGTGGGCGGTGACGACCTTCGGCATGGCGCGGGGCCTCCTGCGATGCGGACGAGGGGGCGCGGGTGGCGCGAGCGGGCGGGTGTCCGCCTGATGAGCATCGTAGTGGGTGATCTCCCCGAGGCGGCTCCGTCCAGGGGCGTGACCAGCGGGGGAGCATTCAATGTGCAGTGTTTCGTGAAGATACGATAGTGCAGTTGTAACTCATGCCAGGGGAAGGTCATACCTCCCCACAGGTAGCGATAACTACGTCACGTTTTGCGGCTGGAAAACTCCCAGGTCGTCCGCTAGATGGACGCCGACGTGATCGAGTGAGCTACTTCACAGGATGTACGGGAACCCGGGTGGCCTGCGGTTTCATGTCGGTTCGCGACCGTTTCGTGATCGTTCCTTACACGTTCCGTAACCGTAACGTGACATGCCGGAGCGCTGCGGGGTACCTTCGTGGAGGTCGCCCACCCCTGGGGCGGCTCCGGTGAGCAGAACGCCGAGTCCTGCCGCTCTCACCGGACATTCCCACGTGCAATGGGCAGGAGCGGGGGACCCGATTCTCGGTCCTCACGTCGAGGGCCTTTGGGGTGAAGCCGCAGTTCCCTGACTTCGCGGCCGGGTGAATCTCCTACCCGAACCCGACAGCTCACCTCGTAGGCGCCTGGAGAGGCCAACCCCTGTGTCTATGCATGCCGTTGGGCGTCACCGTGCCCCGGGACGTCTGAACCCGCTGAAGTCCTTCTCGTCGGCCGTCAAGCGTTCCACGCGCCCGGCCGTCACCGCGTCGCTCGCCGCCGGCGGCCTCATGGCCGCGATGGCCGGCCCCGCGAGCGCCGCCCCCGCTGCCCCGGCGCCGGCCGCAGACGCGGTCGTTCTGTCGGGCAACGCCGCCAGCAAGGTGACATACGGCCTGTCCGTCGTTACCAAGGCGCCCGCGAAGTCGGCCACCACGTTCAAGGGCGTGTCCCTCGCGTCCCGGCCCAGCGCGGCCACGGTTGCGGCACGCACCGCCGCCACGGCGGCCCCGACCGTTGCCACCCGCACCGCCTCGACGGCCACCCGCGCGGCGAGCGTGCCCCGGGCCGCCGCCGCCCCGGCAAGCCTCGCCCCGGCCGCCGCGCCCCGCTCGGGCGTCCTCGGTATCGCCGCCGGGCTCTCGGGCATTCCGTATCGATGGGGCGGCACGACCCCGGCGGGCTTCGACTGCTCGGGCTTCACGCAGTACGTGTTCCGTCAGGCAGGCGTGAGCCTGCCGCGGACCGCGGCCGCGCAACGCGCCGCGACCATCCCGGTCAGCAACCCGCAGCCCGGCGACCTCATCTTCTTCGGCACCTGGCACGTGGGCATCTACGCCGGCCCCGGGAAGATGTACGACTCACCCACCGCCGGGCAGACCACGGGTCTCCACTCGATCTGGAGCAGCGGCGTGACGTACGGTCGCGTGCGCTGACCCCGCCTCGCCTGTCTCGTCTGCACAAGACGCCGCCGCCTCCTGGAGGGCGACGGCGTCTGTGCGTCCCCGTATGTACCGACCGCCACGCGACGCGCCGCGCCCCCCTTTGACCTGCGTCGCCCGAGGCCGTTCGCGCAGGTCCCGAGGGTTGTCGGCGGTGGCGGTTAGCCTGCTCGGCAGGTGAACGTCGCCCGTCTGCACCATCGGCGCGGGGGCGGCGTGGACGGTGCGGGAGGAGGGTGCAGGCGTGACCACGGGTGGGGGCGTGCGGTTCGTGCACACGAGCGATTGGCAGCTGGGCATGACCCGGCATTTCCTCGCGGGGGAGGCCCAGTCGCGTTATTCGGGTGCGCGGCTGGACGCCGTGCGGGCCATCGGGGACCTCGCCCGGGACCGGGGCTGCGACTTCGTGGTGGTGGCCGGGGACGTGTTCGACTCCAACCTGCTGTCCACGCAGACGGTCCGGCGGGCGCTCGACGCGCTGTCCTCGATCGGTGTCCCCGTCTACCTCCTGCCCGGCAACCACGACGCCCTGGATGCCAGCACGATCTATCGCAGCGACGTGTTCGTCGCCGAGTGTCCGCCCGGCGTGCAGGTGCTCGACGGCTCGGGGGCCGTGTCCGTGGGGCCGGGGGTCGAGCTGCTCGCGGCTCCTTTGACTTCGCGTGCCCCGTTGAGCGACCCGGCCGCCGCCGTGCTGGACGGAGTGCAGGCCGACGGCACACGGCGCATCCTCGTCGCCCACGGCCAGGTCGACGTTCTCGATCCTGACGGCTGTGAACCGGCCTCGATCCGGTTGGCGCGGTTGGAGGAGGCGCTGGAGAGCGGCGCGGTGCACTACGTCGCCCTCGGCGACCGCCACTCGCGGTTGAATGTCGGTCGCAGCGGCGCGGTGCACTACAGCGGGTCTCCGGAGGTCACCGCGTTCCGGGACCGCCGGCCTGGGGACGTGCTGGTCGTCGATCTGCCCGAGCAGGGGCCGGTGCGGGTGGAGGCGGTTCATGTCGGGGCCTGGCGGTTCGTGGACGTCGGTCGCGACGTGTGCACCGCCGACGACGTGGCGAGTCTGGACGAGGAGCTCTCCTCGTTGCGGGCCGCGGATCGGACGGTGGTGCGGCACGCCCTGACCGGCACCCTGAGCTTGACGGACCACGCGGCGCTGCAGGAGGTGTTGGGTCGGCACACGGACCGGTTCGCGGCTCTCTTCGAGTGGGCACCGCAGACCGACCTGGTGGTCTACGTGGACGAGGGGGAGCTGAGCGATCTCGGCGTGAGCGGGTTCGTGGGGGAGGCAGTGCGTCGCCTCGGGGAGCAGGCCGGCGAAGACTCCCAGGCCGGCGACGCCCTGGCGCTGCTCTACCGTTTGGCGAGGACGGGCACGCGATGAGGCTGCACCGCCTGTCGGTCGGCCAGGTCAAGGGGATCGAATCCGGCACGATCACCTTCCCCGACAAGGGCGTGAGCGTCCTGGTGGGACCGAACGAGGCCGGCAAGACGTCCCTGATGCAGGCGCTCGACGTCCTGCTCGAGGAGAAGGACTCCTCCCGCAAGCGGCACGTGCTCGCCATGCAGCCGATCGGTCTCGACGTCCCGAGCTGGGTCGAGGCCGAGATCTCCGCGGGGCCATACCGGTTCACCTACCGCAAACAGTGGTTTCGGCAGGCTGCGACCGAGCTGACGGTCTCGGCGCCGCGCCTCCAGCACCTGGTCGGCGTGCCGGCGCACGAACGAGTGCAGGAGATGCTGGCGCAGACCACCGACCTCACCTTGTGGAAGGCCCTGCGCCTCCTCCAGGCGTCCCCGCTGGTGCCCCCGGACCTCGGCGGGAGCAGCGCGCTGACCGCGGCCCTCGACACGGCCGCGGGAGCGGCCGTCGACCCGGGCGCCGAGGGCGACTCGTTGGTGGCTGCGGCGGAGGCGGAGAACGCCCGGTATTTCACGCCGGGCAGGAGCCGGCCCACCGGCGAATACCGCGAGGCCATCGACGCCGTCGCGGCGGCACAGGATGCGGAGCGTGCGGCCGCGGCGGCGGTGGCCGAGGTCACGGCCGATGTCGACCGCCACGATGACGTCTGCGCGTCGAGCCGGGCCACCGAGGAGCAGGTGCGCGATGCCAAGAGCCGGCGCGACGAGCTGCATGACCGCTGGCGCCACGTGTCCGGATTGGTGGAGAGCCACGAGGCCGCCGAGCGAGAGCTCGCGGTCGCGGCACGCGAGGCGGAGCGCGCCGAGCAGCGTCGCGCCGAGCGCGTGGCGCTGGTGGGGGAGCTGACCGCCCGCGCCGACCTTGTTGCGGCCCAGCGCGATGACGCGCGGTGCGCCATGGCCGAACTCATCCCCCAGGAGGAGCGCCTCCGCGAGTTGCAGGCGCAGCTGCGAGCCGCGAGCGAGACGACAAGGGTCGCCGCTGGCGCGGCCGAGCGCGCCGAACGAGCGGCGGAGCGGGCCCGGCGCCGGGCCCAGATGAGTGTGCTCGCGGAGCGGGTGACGCGGGCGCAGGCGGCGGACCGGGAGCGTCGCGACGCGGGAGCCCAGCTGGACCGGCTCGTCGTGGACGAGGCGGTCGTGCGGCGGCTGGAGAACCTGGCGACCGCTTGTGACCTGGCGCTCTCCCGTCTCGAGGCGGAAAGCGCGCGGCTCGTGCTGGTCGGCTTGGACGACGGCGGTCCAGTCCTCGTGGACGGTGAGGAGCTCGTGCTCCGCGAGGGCGAGGAGCACGAACGCAGCGTCTCCGAGTCGTTCGAGGTCGTGGTGCCCGGTCGGATCGCCGTGCGTATCCGGCCCGAGTCCGGCGCGGGGGAGCGTGCCGCGGCCGTCGAGGAGGCCCGGGCAGAGCTGGCG
>CAKUSI010000024.1 GCA_934678955.1 uncultured Austwickia sp.
GACGGGGGGAGTGGTCGGTCAACGCCTGGTATTCCCGCCCCAGCTCCAGGCAGCTCGCCACCATCTCCTCGATCGGCGACCCGCCGTCGGACCAGTCCGAGTGGCAGTGCAGGTCGCCGCGCAACGCGGCCAGCAGCTCCTCCCCGCCAGGTGCGAGCGGGGCTACCTGGGCCTCCAGATCGGCCAGGTAAGAGGGCACCTCGCCGGACAGGGCCTCCTCGATCACCGCGCCCGTCTTGGGCCCGATGCCCGGCAGGTCCGTCAACGTCCCCGCCGCGGCACGACGTACCAGCTCTTCCCGGTCCAGCCGCACCACCGTGGCCGCCGCGCTGCGAAACGCGCCCACCCGGTGCCGTTCGGCGCCGGAGCGCTCCAGCAGGAACGCGATCCGGCGCAGCGCATCAATCGGTTGGAGGGCCCCGGAGGTCGAGATCGCGGGGTCGGGAGCGGCCATGGGGCCACGGTAGGCCCCCTCCGGGCGTCTCGCGCGCGTCAGTGCCGTGCCCACGGGGCGGCGAATGATGTTACGCAGTGCTCACCTGCGTGGGCGATGATGCCCCCATGCGTCTCCTGCTGATTCGTCACGGTCAGACTTCGTCCAACGTCATCCACGCGCTCGACACCGCCGAGCCTGGCGCGGATCTTACGGATCTCGGGCTCGCCCAATCCGCGGCGGTGCCGGCCGCGCTCGAATCCGAGCCGATCGACGGCCTGTTCGTCTCCACCCTCGTCCGCACCCAGCAGACCGCGGGGCCGCTCGCCCTGGCCCGCGACCTCACCCCGCTGGTCCGCTCCGGAATCCGTGAGATCGCGGCCGGGACGCTGGAGATGCGCACGGACGAGGAGGCGCTCAAGGAGTACATCGAGGGGGTGTTCGGCTGGCCGGAGCGGCCGGACCTGCGGGTGGGCGGCGCCGAGAACGGCCACGACGTGGTACGTCGCTTCGAGGCGGTCGTGCTCGAAGCGCACGCGATGGGTCTCCAGCACGTCGCGATGATCAGCCACGGGGCGATCATCCGGGCGTACGCGGCGGCGCGCGCCACCAACGTGGCCGCGGACTACGCCGCAGAGCATTGGCTGCACAACACCGGCATGGTCGTCCTGGAGGGGACCCCGCTCGACGGCTGGGAGATGACGCGGTGGGTGGAGGACCCGCTCGGCGGTCGGGAGCTGATCGGGGTGGACGTCGAGGACCCGACCGGCGCACCCGAGCACGAGGTGGTCGACTGAGGCGCCCGCACGGCGCCGCATCCCCTCACCACGCCCGGATGACCACCGCGAGTCCGGAGACGATGGAGAACGCCAGCACCAGGATCCGGACGATCGGTCCGTCCAGGCGGTGGTGAACGAAGCGGCTGAGCCACGCGCCCACGAGGAGGGCGACGAGCAGGATGCCGGTCTCCCGCACCGGCGGGTTGCCGAGGCTGCCCCCGACCGCCAGCACGACCAGCGAGATGATCTCCCCGACCAGGAAGCACACCGCGACGGTGGCCCGCAGCTTCGCGCCGCGGGAATGCTGGTAGACCAGGGCCAATGGCGGACCGCCGATGCCTGTGGAGGTTTCGGTGACGCCGGTGATGAGCCCGACGCCGACGAGGGCGTTTCGCCCCGGCGTGAACGCCGGTGACGCCAGCGCCAGGAGCGCCGCAGCGACGGTTGAGGCGCCGATGAAGAGCTCCAGCGACCGCCCTGAGATGACGGTCAGGATCCACAGCCCGGCGAACGTGCCGAAGAACCGGCCGCCGGTGATCCACCGGGCACCGTGCCAGTCGATGGCGCTGCGCTCCCGCCAGGCGACGTAGGCGTTGAGCGGCAGCATGAGGATCAGCACGGCCACCGGGATGAGGGCCGGTTCGATCAGGCTGAACACCGGCACGGTGATCAGGGCGAACCCCATCCCGGCCGACCCTTGGATGAACGCCGCGATGGCGACCACCGCGATGAGCAGCGCCAGGGATGAGGCCGCCACCGGGCTCAGTCCACGACCCAGCGGCCCGCCCGCATGACGCGGCGCACCTGCAGCTCGGAGTCCAGCGCCACCAGGTCGGCGCGGGCGCCGGGCGCGATCCGGCCCAGGTCGGGGCGGCCGAGCACGTCGGCCGGCGTGGTGGCCGTGGCGCGGACGGCCTCGGCCAGGCTGTGGCCCGCCTCCGACACGGCCACCCGCACCGCCCGGTCCAGGGTGAGCGTCGAGCCGGCGATCGCCCCACCGCAGACCAGCCGGGCCACCCCGTCGCGGACGTCGACGGGGAGCGAGCCCAGCCGGTAGGAACCGTCCCCGATGCCGGCCGCGGCCATCGCGTCGCTGATGAGCGCGTGACGGCCGGGCTTGGCGCGGGCGGCGTGCCGGACGAGGGCCGGGTGCACGTGCACGCCGTCGGCGATCAGCTCAATGTGGACCTCCTCGCGCTCCAGTAGCGCCAGGATCAGCCCCGGCTCGCGCTGGTGGATGGGCCGCTGCGCGTTGAAGAGGTGCGTGGCCACCCGTACGCCCGCGTCGACCGCCGCGTGCGCCTCCGCGTACGTGGCGTCGCTGTGCCCGATCGCGACCAGGACCCCCTGGCCCGCGAGCTGGGCCACTGCCGCCAGGCCCCCGGCCCGCTCGGTGGCCAGCGTGACCATGCGCACGCTGCCCTTTCCGGCCGCCAACAAGACGTCCACGTCGGCCGGGGTCGGATCGCGCAGCAGGTGCGGGTCGTGGGCCCCACAGTGGGCGCCGGCCAGCCAGGGACCCTCCAGGTGGATACCCACCAGCTCACCCGCGGTCACCAACGGTGCCAGGGCGGCGATCTGCTCGGCGAGGTGCTCGATCGTGTCGGTGACCAGGCTCGCCATCATCGACGTCGTGCCGTGCGCCAGGTGGGTGGCGAGCACGGTGCGCGCGGCCTGCGGCCCCTGCGTGAACGATGCGCCCCCGCCGCCGTGGGCGTGCAGGTCGACGAAGCCTGGGGCCAGGACCATCGGCCCCAGGTCGATCACTCTCGGATCGGGAGATTCACCGGCTCCGACCGCCGCGATGCGTCCCTGCGCGATGCGTACCCAGCCAGGGGAGAGCGCTCCCTCGGGGGTTACGACCGTGCCGGCCGTGATCGTCGGTGCGGTACGGGTGGGTGCGGGCGGCTCGGTCATGCGGGGGCTCCTCGCCGGGGGCTCACAGCGCGTACGTCCTCCCTCGCAGCGCGCACGTCCTCACGGCGATGCTAGGCCCTGGGCGCACGGGGTCAGCTGACGAAGGCCCCCGCGCGCGGCAGGGTGAAGCTGAACGTCGCGCCGCCCCAGTCATTGTTGGACGCGCTGATCGTCCCGCCGTGACGGGTGACGATCGCGTGACAGAGCGCGAGGCCGAGGCCGATTCCCTGGCCGCGGGCCGCGCCGGAGGCCGAGCGGGCGAACGGCTTGAAGATCGTCTCGACGTCTTCTGGCTCGATCCCTACGCCCTTGTCTGCCACCTGGATGCGGACCCAGCCCGGAGAGCTGTCGGCGATCGCGCGGATCTGGATATGGGTCGGCTGATCGGGGTGGGAGTATTTCACCGCGTTGCCGATCAGGTTGCCCAGCAACTGACTGAGCAGCGCGTGGTCGGCCTGCACGGCGTCCTCGACCTGGACGTCGAGGATCGGTGCGCCGTCGCCGTGACCGTAGGCGGTCGCGATCTCTCCCACGAGCTTCGCGAGGTCCACGGGGACGGGGCGCAGGATTCCCTCCCTGGTCACGGTGTAGTTGAGGTATTCGTCGATCATCGTGCTCATCCGCCGGCTGGACTCGTGAGCCTGCGCCAGTGCGTGCTGGCCGGCCTCGAGGTCGTCGTCCAGCTCGGCGTCCGCCAGGTCCATCCAGGTGGTCAGGGAGGCCAGGGGGTTCTTCAGGTCGTGGGCGACGGTCGCGGCGAAGGACTCCAGCTCGCGGCGCCGGGAGTGCTCGGCGGTGACGTCGGAGATGAGCACCAGATTGAGCCGGTCGTGCCGGTGCGTCAGGCCCCGCGCGGTGAGCGTGAAGTATCGGAGATCGCCCCCCGCTGCTGCCGGGACCGTGACGGTCATCCGGGCGTGGCCCTCCGTCGGCGGCGCGAGGAGTTCGCGGATCTGCTCCTCGGTCAGCGCGGTGCCGCCCGCGGCGCGGAAGTCGAACGACGATGCCCAATCGTCCTGCGGTGAGTGCGCGCTCGGACGCCCCAGCATGGTGCGCGCGGCGGGGTTGGCGAGCACGATGCGCCCCGCGGTGTCGGTCAGGAGCACGCCGTCCGACATCGTCTGCACGACCGAACGCAACAGCTCGGTCTGCGCCGCAGCCTGGTTCGCGGCGGCGCGCGTCTCCTCCACGAGCCGGGCGCGGCGCTCCCGGAAGGCGACGAGCACGTAACTCAGCAGGAGGGCACTGACCAGCAGCATCTCCATCACCGAGAAGGGATGGACGAGGTGGCCCGGCTCGATGCGCCAGTGGGGGGAGTCGCGGAAGATCGTGGGCAGGGCCGCCGCCGCCACCGCCGCCAAGCCGACCGTACGCGGCGTCATCGTGACGCCGATCGCGACGGCGGGGACGAGGATCACCCAGTCGAGCGGGAACGGGGGCAGCAGGAAGGGGACCACCAGGCAGAACCCGCACAGGGGCACGATCAACGGGAGATAGCGCTGGTACTCGTGCCTCGAATACGTCGGATTGGGGGGCATCAGCCACGAGAACGAGACGAAGGCGGCGAAGATCATGTTTCCGGCCGTACGCACGCACCACAAGATGGTGGCGCTCAGGGTGCCGTCGGCCCCCCACCACAGGTAGGGCACGCCGCCCACCGCCACGACAATGCAGGCGCCCAGGGTCTGCAGCGCCGCGAGATCGAGCACTCGAGCCGGGCTCTCGGGAAACCAGGCCGCGTTGGTCGCGCGGATGCGGTACAGCAGCATCATGCAGACCTGGACGACCGACGAGAGCAGGAGGATCCGTACGCTCTCCGCGGCCCCGAACCCCAGCGGCGGGCCAAGGATCGAGCTGGCCACCGTGCAGACTGCCGTGATGAGCGCGGCGCGCCGCCAGCGGAACTCGCCGTCCACCCAGGCCAGCACGAAAACCCCCGTGAAGGCGGAGGTGACGATCCAGTTGGTGGGCACCTGGCCCGCGTGGTCGTAGCTGGCCATGCTGATCCAGATCGTCGCGATGGTGGCCGGCAGCAGAAGCGCCCACAACGCGTGGGTCGAGGCGAGCCGGGGACGGTTCATGACGACTCTCCTGTCGAGGGAAGCGTGAAGCGGAAGGTTGCGCCCCCCCATTCGTTGTTCGCGGCCGAGATCGTGCCCCCGTGGCGCGTCACGATCGCGTGACACAGGGCGAGCCCGAGGCCGATGCCTTGGACCGCGCCGGCGTCCTTGTCGCTGCGGTTGAGCCGCCCGAAGATGCGCTCCTCGTCGCCCGGTTGCAGGCCGCGGCCACGGTCGGCGATCCGGACCTCGGCCCAGCCGGGCTCGTCGTCGCGGCTGACGACCTGCAGGTGGGCGCGCTCGCCCTCCTTGGCGTACTTGACGCCGTTGCCGATGAGGTTGGCCATGAGCTGTCGCGTCAAGGAGGCGTCGGCGCGTAGGACGTGCGGGACGTCGACGTCGAAGACCGGGCCGTCGATGGTCCGGGCGTAGACCGACACGATGTCCTGGACGACGCGGGCCAGGTCGACATCGGTGATGCGCAGCTCGCCCCCGTGGCTGACCGCGTGGGCGAGGTAGTCGTCGATCAGCGACCGCATCCGATCGACGGCCTGGTGCGCTCGCTCGAGGGCGGCGCGACCGGAGGCGGGATCATGATCGGCGAGCTCGTCGCCGGCCGCTTCCATCCAGCCGAACAGGGAGGTCAAGGGGCCCTTCAGGTCGTGGGCGACCGTGCCCGCGAACGACTCGAGCTCCTCCTGGCGTTGCCGGGCCAGGGTGACGTCGCGGAACATCAGCAGCGTGAGGCGTTGCGGGCCTGCGGGCAGGTCGGTGCTCGACAGCGCCAGGCGTCGGGCACCGTCGGGGCGGGGCAGCAGGACCTCCAACCGGCGTGTGGCCCCCGGCGCCGGCTGCAACATGGTGCGCAGGAGGGTTTCCCGGGCCGCTCGGTCCGCGGCGTCCGCCTGCAGATCCACGGCTTCCACCCACGCGATGTCGAGCTGGTCGGGGATGCCGACGGTGGCGAGCGTGTCGGCCGCCAGGTTGGTCATGGAGACGCGGCCGCCACGGTCGGCCACGATCATGCCGTCGGCCATGGACTGGATCACGGAGGTGAAGAGCTCCTTGGCGGAGCGGTTGGAGTCGGCGAGTCCGGACGCGTGCCGCTGGAGCCGCTGAGTCTCGCATCGAAGAGCGATGAGGAGCATCGCCAGGAAGCTCACGAACGCGAAGGTCGCGTCGACGATCGCCTCGGGAGTGATCAGCCCGCCCAGGACGTGCCTCGGATACGGGGCGTACGGGATGAAGGAGCCGACCAGCCCGAACATCAGGGTGTAGACCGCCACCCCCCGTCGAGTCATGATGAGGGCCGCCCACACCGGAGGCACCACGTACAACCACGACAGCGGTACGCCCGGCAGAAAGATCGGCACCGCGAGGCACGCGACCCACAGGGGGAGGGCCATGGCCACTGCCACGGTGCGCGGCGCGAGGCCTTCGCCGAGACGGTCGTGGTTGGAGAGGTAGAGGGGCAGGAGGCAGTATGCCGACACGGTGATTCCGCCGAAGGCGCGCGCCGCGGCCCAGATCAGCTGCTGCGCAGCCGTTCCGGAGAACAAGCCGCTGCCGGGGAAGGCGCCCAACACCGCCCCGACCACGCACGTGGTCGCGAGGGAAAGCATCATCCAGACGGTCTCCCGCGCGTCCCGGGGCACCCAGGATCCTCCGATGCCCCGCAGCCGGTAACACCAGATGCCGCAGGCCACCGCGACCAGGTTGGCCAGGCCCACGTACAGCAGCTCGCCGAAGGGCACGCCGTAGAGCAACCCACCCACGATGAAGCCCACGTAGTTGACCGCGACGACCGTCCGAAGTCGAGGCGCCGGCGTGCCGGGGGGGCAGGACATCGACATCGCGATCGCGACGAGCATCGCGGAATGGGTCATCCAGATCAGCGAGAGCCCGGATGAGGGTTCTAGGAGGGCGTACCCGCCCCAGGAGCCGGCCACGGCCCAGAACACGTGCGAGACATACATCCAACGCACGGACAGCAGGGGATACGAGAGGTCGACGCGTCGGCGCCGCATCTCGTCCAATTCCCCCACTGCAGACCCTCTCTCAACTTTGCGGGCTCCATGGCCCCATCGACCGTCCGCGGGTCGCGCTGAGCGTGTCGTACGACCGGTTGTCCGTGATGCGACGTACGGACCTAGCGGATGTGAGCCTCGATGCCCGTTGAACTCAGCCCCACCAGAGCTTCGGCCCGCGGCAACGTGAACTCGAAGGTCGCGCCTCGGCGCTCGTTCGGATAGGCCGTGATGTGCCCGCCGTGCCGGGTGACGATGGCGTGGCACAGGGCCAGGCCCAGGCCGATTCCCTGCGAGTGGGCCGCGCCCGTCGTCGTCCGCGTGAAGGGCAGGAAGATGCGCGATGCCTCCTCGGCGGTGAAGCCCACCCCGTCGTCCTCGACGAAGACGCGCAGCCAGCCCGGT
The DNA here is from genome assembly GCA_934678955.1 of uncultured Austwickia sp. The sequence goes on from CAKUSI010000024.1 coordinate 7,622, forward strand.
TGGGCGTCGGACTCCGTACGGATGACCACGTGGGCACCTCGCCCGGGGCGCGCGTACTTGACCGCGTTGCCCACCAGGTTCGTGATCAGCTGGACGAGCAAGGTCCGATCCGCCTGGACGATGCCGTCGATGTGCACCTCGACACGGGGGGCGAGCTCACCCTCGCGACAGATGTCGGAGTCCAACACCTCATGGACGACGTCGCTCAGGTCCACGGCCGAGGGGCGCAGCACACCCTCGCGGGTGACCGTGTAGGCGAGGTACTCATCGATCATGACGCCCATGCGTCGGCTCGACTCGCGTGCCTGGGCGAGGGCGCGGACTCCCTTCCGCGGGTCGTTCGCCAGCTCCGACTCCGCCGTGTCCATCCACAGCGCTACGGCTGCCAACGGGTTCTTCAGGTCGTGCGCCACCGTGCCGGCGAACGATTCCAGCTCGCGACTGCGGGCGTGCGCGGCGGTGACGTCGGAGAGCAGCACGAGGTTGGGCCGGTCCGTGCGGTGCACGAGACGGCGCGCCGCCACGTCGAAATAGTGCCGCTCCCCGTCGTCCTCGCCGGGGATCGAAATGGTCATCCGTGCCCCGCCATCGCTCGGCGGGTCGAGCAGGCGACGACGCTCCTCGCTGGTCAGGACGGCTCCGGACGACGTGCGAACGCCATGGTGGGCGATCCACCCGTCGGTCGATGCAGACGTCGCCGATCGGCCGAGCATCGAGCGGGCGGCAGGGTTGGAGACGACGATGTTGCCCAGCGCATCGGTCAGCAGCACCCCGTCGGTCATCGTCTGCACAACGGATCGCAGCACCTCGGCCTGCGCCGCCTCGCTCTGCGCGGCAGCACGGGCCTTGGCGGTGAGCCGGGCCCGCCGCTCCCGGAATGAGACGAGAACGAACGACAGACACAGGGCTGCGCAGAAGAGGCACTCCATGATGGAGGTCGGGGACAAGAAGCGGCCCGGCGACACCGACCACAGGGGCGAGTCCCGAAACAGCATCGGGAGGGCCGCCATGAAGACGGCGGCGACCGGCATGACCCGAGGCGTCATGGTGAGGCCGATGAGGATGGCGGGGATGAAGACCATCCAGTGCACCGGGTAGCTCGGCAGGAAGAAGGGGACCAGCTGGCAGAAGACCCCGAGAGGCACGAAGAGCAGCAGGTAGCGGGTGAAATCCAGCCGGGTGTAGGTCGGGTTCGGGGGAAACCAGAGGGAGAAGATCGTCAACAGGCCGAAGAGCAGGTGGGTGGCCTGCCGGATGAGCCAGCCCACGGTGAGTTCCGCCGAGGCAGCCTCGCCCAGCCACCAATAGGGAACCGCGCCGATCCCCACCGCCGCGACGGTCGCGACGATGCACAGCACCAGGGCGAGCAGAACGTGCGCCGGACCGTCGGGAAACCACTCCTGGGTGCTCGACCAACGCCGGTAGACCCACTGCAGTGCCGTGATCATGACGGCGTTGGCCAGGCCGATCCAGGCCGCGTGCAGGGCTCCCAGCCCGAAGACCGCGCCGACCACCGCCGTCAGGGCGGTCGACGCCATGACGATCAGCGCGCTTCGTCGCGCCCGCCAGCGTCCATCCGCCCAGGCGAGTGTCGTGACGCCCGCGTAGGCCGCCGCGCCCGCCCAGGTGGTCGGGAGATGGCGGACCGGGTCGTAGGTGGCGCAACTGATCACGAGGGTCCCGAGCACCGCGCACCACAACGCCGCGGACTTGAGGCGAAAGGGGGCTGTGAGCGGGAAGGGGCTTGCGACGCCGACGCCGACGCCAAGGCCGAGGCCACGGGGAGGCATCAGCTGACCAACTCTGCCAACTCCGCGGAGGGGAGGGTGAAGCGGAACGTGGCGCCGCCCCACTCGTTGTTCTCGGCGCTGATCGTGCCGCCGTGGCGTGTGACGATGGCGTGACATAGGGCGAGGCCCAGGCCGATTCCCTGCACGGACCCCGCGTCCTTGTCGCTGCGGCTCAGGCGACCGAAGACGCGCTCCTCGTCGCCGGGTTGTATCCCGCGGCCTCTGTCCGCGACCTGCACCTCGGCCCACCCCGGCTGATCGTCGACGCTGCGCACCCTGATGAAGGGTCGTTCCCCCGCCCGGCTGTACTTGATGCCGTTGCCGATGATGTTGGCCAGGAGCTGGCGCGTCAGCGAGGCGTCGGCCCGCAGCACGTGAGGAACGTCCAGCTCGAAGGTGGGACCGTCGTCCGCGTGGGCATACAGGGCGGTGATCTCGCGGACCACGTCCACGAGCGCGACGTCGACCAGGTGCAGCACACCGCCCCGGCTCACTGCGTAGGCCAGGTAGTCGTCGATGAGGTTCTGCATCCGGGTGACGGCGTCGTGAGCCCGCGCGAGCGCCATGCGGCCGGCCACGGGGTCGTCCTCGGCGATCTCGTCGCCTGCGGCCTCCATCCAGCCGGTGAGGGCCGTGAGCGGTCCCTTCAAGTCGTGCGCGACCGTGCCCGCGAACGACTCCAGCTCCTCCTGGCGGAGCCGTGCCTTGGTGACGTCCTTGAACATGAGCAGGGTGAGGCGCTCGTTCCCTGCCGGCAAGTCCTTGCTGGAGATGGCCAGGCGCTTGATGCCGTCGTCCCGCGGCAGGAGCAACTCCACCTGACGGACGCGATCGGGTTCCGGCTGCAGGAGGGCGTTGAGCAGGACCCCTCGGATCACCTTGGCCACGTCCTCGGCCTGCAGGTCGATGGCGCGCAGATCGACCGGCGGCAGGCCGAAGTCCGTGGTGTCGATCGCATACACGTCTTCGTCGTCCATCTCGAAGAACGTGGCCCATTCGACGTCCAGCCGGTCCGGGATGCCGTGGAGGGAGAGTGCCTCCGCCGCGCGGTTGGTCATCGTCACCTGGCCCGCGCGATCGGTGAGGATCATCCCGTCGGTCATCGACTGGATGACGGAGGTGAAGAGTTCCCGTTGGGCGCGCTCATCGTCGGCCAAGGCCTCGACTTCGCGTTGGAGGCGGTTGTTCTCGTTGCGTAGCGCGATGATCAGCATCGCCAGATGGGTCGCGAACGCGAAGGTCCCGTCGACCATGGCCTGGGGAAGCAGCAGCCCGCCGAGCGGCGGGAGGGGAAGGATGACATACGGGGTGAAGGTGCCCGCCACGCTGTAGACGAGCGTGTAGAGGGCGGTGCTCCGGCGGGTCATGACCAGGGAACTCCACAGGGCCGGAATCACGTACAGCCATGACAGGAGCGGTTCGTTCAAGAGTGCGGGCAGGAGGAGGCAGGCGGCGGCCAGAGGGATCGCAGCGGCCACCTTGATGCGTTGCCGGTGCGAGGGCAGCAGGTCGGCGTTGCTGAAGTAGAGCGGCGTCACGCAGTTCACGGCGATGGTGATGATCGCGTAGCCCCTGGCGCCGGCCCAGAGCGCCTCCTGCCAGTCCATGCCCGGATGCAGCCCAGCCCGCTGCCCGGGAATGCGCCGAACACGAGTCCGACGAGCGCAGCGGCGAACAGGGACAGCGTCTGCCAGAGCGTCTCCCGCGCGTCCCGCGGGACCCAGGACCTCCCGATCCCGCGGAACCTGTAGAAGGCGATCGCGGTCCAGGCGACCAGGAGGTTTGCGGCGCCGTACCACACGACGTCGACGACCGAGGCGCCGACGACCAGGCCGCCGACGACGAAGCCGCAGAAGGTGGTGGCGCTGGTGGCCAGCACGGCCTTCCGGTTGCGCCGCGGGTCGTCGTCCATCGCCATGGCGAGATCGATGTACATGACGCCGTGGATGATCCACAGCATCGAGAGGGTCGATGTCTCGCTGAGGGTGAGGAATCCCGCGATCCCGGCCGCAAGGGACCACAGGACGTGGGAGACGAACATCCAACGCGCCGGCAGCAGGGAACGAGCGATCGGCGCGCGGCTGCGGCGCTGGGTCGCTGCGTGCGTCACCTGCCTGCTCCTCGCCGTCCGGTGGTGTTCCGGTGTCCCATCGGCAGCGCGAGTGCGCCGCTGAGCCGCGTTGGGACGCCCCGAGGCACCCATTCAGGGGGATGGTCCGTGCCTCAGGTCGGCGTGAGTGAGCGTCAGATCGGAGTCAGCGGCGATCGACCGGCGACGTCCGGCTCGATGGGAGAGCCCCGGAGTGGGCATCGACCCACTCCGACCGGGAGATCTCCTCGGCGAACTTGTCGAGCTCCACGGGATGCACCGAGAGGCCGATGGTGTCGAGCCGTGCGGCCAGCGCGACCCGCGTGGCTTCCCTTCCGTGCTGGTGGAACTCGCGGCCCACGTCCCTCAGGGCCGCGAGGAGTCCCTCGACGAGAGAGGGGTCGACCCCCTCGACGAACGCCCGGTTGAGCAGGAAGTCGGTGCCACGATGCTGCTCCTTCTCGGCGAGGGCCCAGTCCGCGGTGGCGGAGATCTCATCCAGGCCGTGGTCGGGAACTGCGTCGCTGCGCGCAAATGAGTCGCTTCGTGCATATGAGCTGTGAGTGTCGGACATATCTGCCTCCTCATGAGGCGCGAGTGCTTTCGCCGCCACCGGACGCCCTGGTTCGGGCCGGGCAACTTAGCAAAGGCTTAGCTTAGTAGCCTTGGCATGGATTGAGAAGGGCGCGAGTACGCGTTCGCTGCGGGGGGATTCGGCGACCGGCGTCTCGTTGCTCGGCGACCGGCGCCTCGTTGGCGGTTGCCGACATGTGGGGCCCGCCAGGGCGCACACCCCGCCGCGATGGGCAGGGTGTTAGCAAGGCGTTAGCAAGAGCCCTTCGAAGCGTTCCACTCCGGCGGCCCGAAGGCGAGCGGATATCCGCTGACCTGCGGTTTTGGTTGGTGGGCCCTGCGGGGCTCGAACCCGCGCGCTTCGGATTAAAAGTCCGCTGCTCTGCCAACTGAGCTAAAGGCCCCCGAGTGGACGGCTCGTGCGCGGTGGCCGGTCGTCCGCCCGGTGTCCAGCAAGGGTATCGGTCGTGGCGGTTGAGCCGGCGCACCGCGAATGCTTGTCTCGCCAGCGGCGGACTCGACCGATGGGAACGACCGCATGGGTGGCGTTGTCGCCGTCAGGAGTCGGCGGGTGGGCGATGTGCGAGGGCTGCGGTCCCGACGTGCGACGTGCGACGTGCGGCGGGGCTGCGTGTGGCGGATCTAGCGGACTAAAGGGTCGAGTCGTCGCGAGGGGTTATGAAAGTGCACGTAAAGCTCACGATAACTAGACAGGTGTTCGAGTCATTTGTACGATGAACTCATGTCGGTGAGCACACTCCCCACCCCTCAGGAGCGCATTGATGAGCGCATCCGGGAGGTCGTCGGTGAGCTCAACCGAGCGCATGCCCGCCTCGTCGATGTCACCGCGGAGGCGCTGCAGGCCGAGTTGTGGACGGGGCACGGCATCGTCTCCGCCAATCACTGGCTGGTGCTTCGCGCCGGCCTGTCTCGCGGCAGAGCCCGGCAGGTCCTCTCCCTGGCCAGGCGCGTCGATGAGCTGCCCGTCACGATGGGACTCCTGCGTCAGGGGCAGCTTTCGCTCGAGCAGGCGCTGCCGATCGCAGCGCACGTGCCGGCGGAGTACGAGGAATCGGTCGCGGATCTGGCGCTGTATGCGACGGTCCCGCAGATCAGCCGTACCACCTCGACCACCGAGTTCCCCGACGCGGCACAGGTCCCCGATGTGGAAGGCCAGCGTGGCATCGCACCTCAGGCGGACGCGCAAGCCCAGGATTTCCAGCGGGGCCACGGCGAAGCGCTCAGGCCCCCGGTGGGCCCAGCCGAGGGAGACGCCGTCGAAGCGCCCAGCGGTGCAGATGCGAGCGGAGCAGATGCGAGCGGGACGGACTTGGGCAGCGCTGACTCCAACGCCGAACTGTGCTCAGCGGCAAGCCCCCCGGTGAGGCCGGTGGGGTGGTACGGCCCGGCACCCGCAAGCGACCCTCCGCGTCTGACCATGCACCACGACCGGGGACGCTTCTACCTCCGCTTCGATGCTCCCTCACACGTTGGGGTTCTGGTCGAGAACGCGATCCGCGAGGCCCGGGACGCCCTCTGGCGGTCCGCCTCCGGTGTCGATGACGAGACGCCCGGAGGGGACGAGAGTGCCGAGGCAGGAGCGGCGCTGCCGGATCCCGGCTCCCCGACGAATCCGTTCCAGCTGAGCGAGCGGCCCGGCGTCACCCTGGCCGACGGGCTCGCCGCACTCGCGCGGGCCCACATCGAAGGGTTGTCCATCCGTTCGCGACGGGATGCTTACCGCGTGTATGTCCACCTCGACACCGACGGAGGGTGGCTCACCGGTCGCCCTCGGCTTCCCCGGCACGTCGTCAACCAGCTGACCTGCGACGGGGTGCTGCACCCGGTCTGGGAGTCCGAGGGGAGTCCGGTCAACGTCGGCCGATCCCAGCGGACGGTGCCGGTTCATGTGCGGCGACTGATCCACAACCGCGACCGGGGCTGCCGCTTCCCGGGATGCCCGGCGGCGGATGCGCCTGGTCGCCACGTTGACGTCCACCACATCCGGCACTGGCGCGATGGTGGGCCGACCGACCTGGCCAACCTCGTCTCGTTGTGTCCGGCCCACCACGAAGCCCAGCACCGCGGCCTGTTCACGATGCGCGGCGACCCGAACCTGTCGGAGCAGGACGCCGCAGGATTGCGGTTCTTCTCCCATGGCGGTTGGCAGATCCGGGCCGAACCACCGCCCTCCGGTGGGCAGGCTCGGCGACCCGCGGCGGCTTCCCACGGCACTTGCGGCGGTCGCGCCGGTCGCCTCGAACAGGACGCGGTGCTGGCGGTGACCGAGGACACGCGGCCGCGGTCACCGTCCGATCGACTCGAGACACCCAGCGGCCAACCGTACGCGGGCCCGACCGGGGAACCTCTCATCGCGCGGTGGGTGACGTTCTCACCGTCCATCGCCAGTCCCGAGAAGCCCAAGGAGTGGGAGGCATCCGGGGCGCTCCCCCCGTGGTCAGCGGGGTGGCCAACCGTCACGTAGGAGGGCGAGGCCTTCTCGCTGGGTCAACAGCGGCTGGCGCATCTCCTCGTGCAGAAAGGTCAGCAGTGCGTCGGACAGGTCGCGATCTTCCGAGGCCACGGCGTCGGTGACCACTGCCGCGTACAGGTCCTCCGCAAACGCCGTGATCGCCGTTTGCGCAACGCAGCTGTGCGTGGAGACCCCGCACACCAGGACGTGCGCCACGCCCAGGCGGTCGAGTTCCTCTTTCAGCGGAGTGCCGAAGAAGGCGCTGTCGCGTGTCTTGACGATGTCGAGATGCCGGTTGTCGACCCGCAGTCCCGCCAGATACTCGGCCTGCTCGGTGCCGGGATACGCGAAGCCCTCCTGGTCAGCACGCATGTTCAGCGTCCACGTGGACCCGTCGCGCTGATGCTGCGTACGCACGAGCACCACGGGGCGCCCGGCCTCCTCCGCGGCGTCGATCAGCTCGTTCACGCGCGTCAGCAGCTCCTCCTCGTGCTCCTTCAACCCGGGCAGCTCGAAGTAGGAGTTCTGCATGTCGATGACGATCAGGGCCGTCTGGCCGCTCGGCTGGGCGAGGTGAGACCGTCCCGCCTCGCTCACTGCCGCCACCACCTGTCGTGGACGGTCACCGGGGTCGTGCGCTTGTGCCGCGTCCGCCACCAGATTGACTCAATCTGTTCGGGCGCCCCGAGGTACCGGCACAGCTCGCGGTTCTGCCGCTTGTTGAGCCCGAACAGCGGCATGACGTCCGCAGCCCCGTCGCCGAGCTTCGTGAAGAACCCGGTGACGGCGACAAGGTAGTCGGCCAGGAACTGCACGCGGACCTCGACCTCGTGGGCCGGATCGATCTCGGGTCGAACCCCGAACTCCTCGACGATGACTCTCCGTTGCGGTCGCATTCACCCATTCGGTCACGGCCCGAGCGACACTGCCAGTCGAGCCGGCGCGGCCGTGCTCGGGGGACTTCCCGCGTGGCGGCACAATGGACGCCGTGACCTCCCTGCCCAGCCCGGCCACGACGTCCCTGCCCAGCCCGTTGGACGTCGAAGCGGCCTTCGTCCGGCTGCGCGGCGTGGTCCGCGAGACTCCGCTGCCGCGCAGCATTCGCCTCTCCGAGGCCACCGGGGCCAATGTCTGGGTCAAGCGGGAGGATCTGCAGCCCGTCCGTTCATACAAGATCCGCGGCGCCTACAACCTGATCGCCCAGCTCAGCCCCGCCGACCGCGAGCGCGGCGTGGTCTCCGCGAGCGCGGGCAACCATGCCCAGGGGGTGGCGTACGCCTGCGCGCGGCTCTCGATGCGGTGCCGGATCTACGTGCCCCGCACCACCCCTCGGCAGAAACGGGACCGGATCGTCGCACTGTCGCAGGGCTGCGCGGAGGTGCTGATCGGCGGCGACACCTACGACGACGCGTACGCCGACGCCGTCGCCGACTCGGGAGCCACCGGCGCCATCCTCGTGCCGGCGTTCGACCACGTCGACACGATCGCCGGACAGGGCAGCCTGGCGGTCGAGGTCGTTCAGCAACTCGGCCACGATCCTGACCTCGTCGTCATCCCCGTCGGCGGCGGCGGCATGCTCGCCGGGTGCGCCACCTGGCTGCGTGCCCGCCACCCGGCCGTACGCATCGTCGGCGTCGAACCGCGTGGCGCCGCCTCTATGACGGCGGCCCTCGCGGCGGGCAAGCCCGTCGAGTTGGAGGAGCTGGAGACGTTCGTCGACGGCGCCGCGGTCCGGCGGGTGGGCGAGATTCCGTACGCAGTGGTGAGCGGGCTCGAGCTGCCCATCGTGACCGTGGGGGAGGGGCGAGTCTGTACGGAGATGCTGGACCTCTATCAGACCGACGGCGTGATCGCCGAGCCCGCGGGCGCCCTCGCGTCCGCCGGGCTGCTCGACGGCATCGAGGTGACCCCCGGCAGCGACGTCGTCGTGGTGCTGTCCGGCGGCAACAACGACGTCTCGCGGTACGCGGAGGTGGTCGAGCGGTCTTTGATCGACGAGGGGCGCAAGCACTACTTCCTCGTGAACTTCCCGCAGGAGCCCGGCGCGCTGCGCGCCTTCCTCGAGCGGGTGCTCGGCCCGGACGACGACATCGTGCTCTTCGAATACGTCAAACGCTCCAACCGCGAGACCGGGCCCGCCCTGGTCGGGGTGGAGCTCGGCGACCCCGCCGACCTGGACGGACTCCTGGGCCGGATGACCGAGAGCCGTATGGTGGTCGAGCGCATCCCGGCCGACAGCCCCGCGTACCGCTTCCTCATCTAGACCGTGCCGATAGAACCACCCCCGAACGCGAACGACCTGGAGTAACCGTGTCCGTCCCTACCGCCGACGATTCCACCCCGCCGATCTACATCCTGAACTTCTCCTGCCCCAACCAGCCGGGCATCGTCGCGGCGATCACGACCACGCTGCTCCAGCTGGGCTGCGACATCACCGACGGGCAGCAGTTCGATGACCGGCTGTCCGGGCGGTTCTTCGGGCGGATGACGTTCACTCCGGTACGGGCCGATCTGGGCGAGCAGGGTTTCACCGGCGGGCTGCGGCCCGTGCTGGCCAGCTTCGAGGCCGACTGGGACCTGCGCGATGCCTCCCGCCTCTACCGCGTGCTGGTGCTCGTCAGCAAGGCCGACCACTGCTTGGTCGACCTGCTCTACCGGGCGCGGATCGGCGACCTGCCCATGGAAGTCGTCGGGATCGTTTCCAACCACCCCCGCGAGACCTACGGTGACCTCGACGGCATCCCGTTCCACCACCTGCCGATCACCAAGGAGACCAAGCCCCAGCAGGAAGCGCAGATCCTGCAGATCGTCGACGACGAGCGGGTCGACCTCGTCGTGTTGGCGCGCTACATGCAGATCCTGTCCGCCGACCTGGCCAGCGCGCTGTCGGGGCGGTGCATCAACATCCACCACTCGTTCCTGCCGGGCTTCAAGGGTGCCAAGCCGTACCACCAGGCGTACGCCCGCGGGGTGAAGCTCATCGGCGCGACCGCGCACTACGTGACCGCGGATCTCGACGAGGGGCCGATCATCGCCCAGGACGTCGAGCGGGTCACCCACCGGGACTCGCCGGAGGCCCTCGTCCGCAAGGGGCGCGACATCGAGCGCCGCGTGCTGGCGGCCGCCGTGCGCGCCCACGTCGAGGACCGGATCATGATGCGCGGCTCGACCACGGTGGTCTTCCCCGCCTGAGACAGTCTGAGACAGCCTCAGCCGAGCCTGAGACGAAGGGGAGCGCCCGTCCCGCCGCACGGCGGGACGGGCGAGTGAACCTCAGTCGGTCTGACGCCGCCGGGCGAGGACCAGCAGCGTGATCCCGCCGGCCATGGTGGCGCCGCCCAGGAGGGCGAGCGTTCCGGCTTCGCTGCCCGTGTACGGCAGGCTGCTCGGCGATGCGGTCGCGGCGGGCATCACGGCGACCGGAGCGTACGCCACCGGGGTAGCAGGCTTCTGGGCGACGGGCTTCTGGGCGACGGGCTTCTGGGCGACGGGCTTCGGCGCGGTTGGCTTCGTCACTGGCGCCGCCGGCGTGGCGGGCTTGGTCGGCGTCGCTTCATCGGTCGGCGTACCCGGGGTGACGTCGTCGCCGGGCTCGCAGTCGTCGCCCTCGTCGTCGCCGTGGTGGTCACCATGGTCGTCGCTGTGGTGGTCGCCGTGGTGGTCGCCGTGGTCATGACCGGGCGTCCCGTGGTCGTGACCGGGTGTCCCATGGTCTTGGCCGGGCTTGGGGTCGTTCTTCCCAGGCTTGGGGTCCTCCTTGTCTGGCTTGGGGTCGTCCTTGCCGGGCTTCGGGTTGTCCTTGCCAGGCTTCGGGTCGTCCTTCGGAGGAGTCACGGGTGCGCCGGCGCAGTGATCCTCGTTCACCCCACCGTTCTTTCCGTGCAGCATGCAGTCCTTGCCCTTGTCGGGCTGCGGGTCGGGGCGGCACGCCTTGCCCGTCGCGCCGTGGTCACAACCGTCGGCCTGCTCGCCGTGGGCCCCCGGCTGGCTTGTCGGATGGCCGTTGCCACCCTTGGCGGGCTTGTCGGAGTTGCCGCTGATCGTCCCGGAGCCGTTGCTGCTCCCAGAGTTCTTTCCGGGTGAGGAATTGCCCGCCCCACCAGAGGTTCCCGATTCCTTCTGGCCGCCCGAGCCATTGCCGCGAGGCGCCTGATTTCCCGAGCCCTTGTTGTCCGCCTTTGCCTTCTGTGCCGCCGCCGGCGGCTTGGCCGGCGGTGCCGGGATCGCGGACTCCGCAGCCTGCGCCGAGGCCGCGTTGACCATGCCTGCAGCAGCCAGCGTCAGTCCCGCAGAAGCGGCCAGCACGGATTTGGGCAGCATGAAGCGCGTTGTTGCCATGTGAAATTCCCCCCACGGTCCTACATTCCCCACTGCGGTGGCCCCTCAGCCCCGCATTCGACCGCGTGCCCCCCCGGCGCACGGCCGCCGCCCTTCCCGGCAGGAAACCCGAGCCTCCCCAGGCCGGATTTCTCGATCGCTCGTTCAGGACGTACGACTAAATCATCGCCCCGCATGCCCGTGCGTTACAAGATGCGGCAATTCTCCACAGAAGTGATCTGAATCACACTCACTGGCTCAATGCCTCTGGGTGCCCTGCCATGATGGGAGCGCCATGACGACGCTGACCGACACCCTCACCTCCCTGGAACCGCACGACGCCGACGCGGTGCTCGGCGAATACCTCGGCTGGGTCGCCGGCCGAGGGTTGAGCGCCTACCCCCATCAGGAGGAGGCGCTCCTCGAGTTGGCGACCGGCTCAAACGTCGTGCTGGCGACCCCGACCGGTTCCGGCAAGTCGCTCGTCGCCGCCGGAGCACACGCGTTCAGTCTGGGCAAGTACGCCCGCTCGGGTCGACGCACCTACTACACCGCCCCCATCAAAGCGCTGGTCAGCGAGAAGTTCTTCGACCTGTGCGCGCAGTTCGGCGCCCAGGAGGTCGGCATGGTCACCGGCGACGCGGCCGTCAACCCGGATGCGCCGATCATCTGCTGCACGGCGGAGATCCTCGCCAACCTCGCGCTGCGCGAGGGCGCCGACCTCGCCGTCGACACCGTGGTCATGGACGAGTTCCACTTCTACACCGAGCCGGACCGTGGCTGGGCGTGGCAGGTGCCCCTCCTGGAGCTGCCGCAGGCGCAGTTCCTGCTGATGAGCGCGACGCTCGGGGACATGCGGGAGCTGGCCGCTGATCTCACTGCGCGTACCGGTCGCCCGACAGCGATCGTCGCCGACGCGCCGCGACCCGTACCGCTGACATACCGGTATGCCATGACGCCCTTGCACGAGACGCTGGAGGACGTCATCGCGGCGGGCCAGGCCCCGGCGTACGTCGTGCACTTCACCCAGGCCGCCGCGTTGGAGCGCGCGCAGTCGCTGCTGTCGGTCACGGTCACGAACAAGGAGGAGAAGGCGGCGATCGCGGAGACGATCCGGGGCTTCCGCTTCGGGAAGGGGTTCGGGGCCACGCTGTCCAAGCTGGTGCGGCACGGCATCGGCGTGCATCACGCCGGCATGCTGCCGAAGTACCGGCGCCTCGTCGAGACCCTCGCCCAGGCCGGGCTCCTCAAGGTCATCTGCGGGACCGACACCCTCGGGGTGGGCATCAACGTACCCATCCGTACCGTCGTCTTCACGGGCCTGTCCAAGTATGACGGCAGCCGCCAGCGCCTGCTCAAGGCGCGCGAATTCCACCAGATCGCGGGGCGCGCCGGCCGGGCCGGATTCGACACCGCGGGCACCGTGATCGTCCAGGCGCCCGAACACGTCATCGAGAACCACCGGGCGATGATCAAGGCCGGAGACGACGTCCGCAAGCAACGCAAGCTCGCCAAGCGCAAGGCGCCGGACGGCTTCGTCAACTGGTCCGATGCGACGTTCGACCGGCTCGTCGCGGCCGCGCCGGAGCCTCTCACCCCCAGGCTGCGGGTCACCCATGCGATGGTGCTGCAGGTGCTGCAACGGCCGGGGGACCCGGTGCGCGCCATGCGGCGCCTGCTCACCGACAACCACGAAACCCCCCACCGTCGGGCGGCGTTGCAGCGGCGGGCGATCCAGATCCTGCGCAGCCTGCTGGTCGCCGGCGTGGTGGAGCGCCTGCCCGAGCCCGACCCGACCGGGAGGACCCTGCGCGTCGTCATGGACCTGCAGGAGCATTTCGCCCTGAACCAGCCGCTGTCCGCCTTCGCGCTCGCGGCGTTGGACCTGCTCGACGAGCAATCCCCGACCCACGCCCTCGACGTCGTGTCGGTCATCGAGGCGACGCTGGACGACCCGCGGCCGATCCTCTACTCCCAGCAGTGGAAGGCGCGCGGGGAGGCGGTGGCGGAGATGAAGGCGGATGGGATCGAGTACGAGGAGCGCATGGAGCTCCTGGACGAGATCGCCTGGCCGAAGCCGCTGGAGGAGTTGTTGACCGCGGCCTTCTCCTCGTATGCCGCGGGGCACCCGTGGCTGGACGAGACCGAGCTGTCGCCCAAGTCCGTGGTGCGGGATCTCTTCGAGCGGGCCATGACCTTCGGGGAGTTCGTGGCCTTCTACGACCTCCAGCGCGCCGAGGGGGTCGTGCTGCGCTACCTGTCCGACGTCTACCGCGCCCTGCGGCAGACCGTCCCCGACACCGCCAAGACCGAGGACCTGGAGGACATCATCGCCTGGCTCGGCGAGCTGGTCCGGCAGACCGATTCCTCACTGCTCGACGAGTGGGAGGCGCTCACCGACCCCGACCGACCGCTGGAGGAGGCGGTGCGGCCGAGCGACCTGCACGGCCCCCGCCCGATCACCGCCAACGAGCGCGCGTTCAAGGTCTTGGTCCGCTCGGCCATGTGGCGGCGGGTGGAGCTGCTGGCGCTCAGCCGCTACGACGATCTGGCGGCCCTCGAGGCGAACACGCCCGGCCGCGACGGCGCGCCCCCCGACCCGCTGTCCGCGGCGGAATGGGCGGACGCCGTGGAGGAGATGGCGGCGGACTACCCGGGCACCGCCGTCACCGACCTCATGGGCATCGGCCCGGAAGCCCGCGGACCCGCCATGCTGCGCATCGACACGAGCAGCGAGCCCGGTCTGTGGGTCGTGGAGCAGATCGTGGACGATCCCGAGGGCGACCGGGACTGGCGGGTCGTGGCGGAGGTCGACCTCCGGGCCAGCGACGAGGGCGGGGAGCTGGTGCTGCGAACCCTCGACCTGGCTCGCGCCGACGCCTGATCCGCCTCCTGCAAGACTGCTCGCATGGCTCACGAGGCAGTTCGGCATGAGGCGACCACGAAGGAGGCGGGGGCGCCCCTCGAGCGGGGGTCGCGTCAAGAGTCGGTACGGATCCGAGCCAAGGATCCCCGGGATGCCGCGGCGGTCGCCTCCTATCTCGATGACGCCTGGGGCGGGCCGATCATGGTCTCGCACGGTGACGTCTTCAACTGCACGCAGATCCCCGCACTCCTCGCGGAGGTCGACGGCGAGATCGTCGGCCTCGCCACCTACGTCCTTCACGACGACGCGCTGGAGATCGTGACGCTCAACGCCTCGAAGAGCGCCGGTGGGGTGGGGACCCTCCTGCTGGAGGCGACGGCTCGACTGGCGCGCGAGCGGGGGCTGGCCAGGCTCTGGCTCGTCACGACGAACGACAACCTCGACGCGATGCGCTTCTATCAACGACGCGGCATGAGGATGGTCAGCGTCCTCGTGGGCGCGATGGACCGCTCCCGCGACATGGCGCGAGCGATGGGGGAGCCGGTTGCGGACCTGGTGGGCTATTACGGCATCGAGTCCCACGACGAGATCGTCCTGGAGATGCGGCTCTGACGGCGGCCCCGTGGACACCGCGGTTCGGTGTCGGTGCCCGGCCGTAGGCTCGCGCACATGGCCCGCATCTCCCCCGGCACGGCGCTGAGCGTCGCCGAAGTGGCCGCGCTCATCGACCACGCCCTCCTCGCCCCCGACCTCACCCTCGACGACGTGCTCCGCGGCGTGGACTCGGTAGCCGCGCAGCCGCTGGCGAGCCTGTGCGTGAGGCCACTCGACGTGGCGCCCGTGGTCCGGCACGTCGCGGGCACGGGTCGACGCGTCGGGACCGTGATCGGCTTCCCGCACGGCGCCACGACCTCCGCCGCCAAGGTCGCCGAAGCACAGCAGGCGCTGCTCGACGGGGCGGTGGAGCTGGACATGGTCCTTACCATCGGGAGGCTGCGCGCCGGTGACGTCGAGGCCGTCACGCGCGACATCCGCGGGGTCGTGGACGCGGCCGCAGGCCGCGCGGTCGTCAAGGTGATCTTCGAGACCGCGCTGCTCGACGACGGTCACAAGGTCGACGCGTGCCGCGCGGCGGCGGATGCGGGCGCGGACTACGTGAAGACCAGTACGGGCTTCGCGAAGGTCCCCGACGCCGACCGGCCGACGGGCGCCACGGTGGCCGACGTGCTGCTGATGGCGGCGAACGTGCCGGACCGGATGGGGGTGAAGGCCTCCGGCGGGATCCGCGACCTTGAGGGCGTCCTCGCCCTGGTCGGAGCGGGAGCGACGCGGATCGGCTGCTCGGGCTCCGCCGGCATCCTGGCCGCCGCGCGCGGCGTCGTCGCGACGTCCCCTGACGGGGTGCTGATCGTGCCGGAGCCTCCCCGAGGCCGACGCTCCGGCCAGGGACCGACCTGAGACAATCGACCCACCCCCCGCCCCAGGAGTTGCCCTGCCCATGCCCGTCACCGGCACATACCGCGTGCAGCTACACGATGAGTTCACCTTTGCCGACGCGGAACGGGTCGTGCCCTACCTCGCCGAGCTGGGGATCTCCCACCTCTACCTGAGCCCCATCCTCCAGGCGGCGTCCGGCTCCCTGCACGGCTACGACGTGATCGACCACCGGGCCATCTCTCGCGGGCTGGGCGGCGAGGCGGGCTTCGAGTCCCTGGCCGAGACCGCCAAGAAGCACGACCTCGGGATCATCGTCGACGTGGTCCCGAACCACATGGCGTTCGTGGCGCCCGAGCACCTGAACACCGCGCTGTGGGCCGTGCTGCGGGACGGGCGCGACGCGAGGACGGCGCACTGGTTCGACATCGACTGGAAGGCCGGTGGCGGCCGGATCGGTCTTCCGATCCTCGGCGCCCCGTTGGAGGAGATCCTCGAGGCCGGCGAGATCACGCTCGACACGAGGCCCGACCCCCTCTTCGTGCCCGACCCGGACAGCGCGTCCGAACCCCGCGAGGTCCCGGTCATCCGCTATTACGAGCACGTCCTGCCGGTGGCGCTCGGCACCGAGGGCAGCGGCGACCAGGGGCCCGACGTCCGGGCGGTGTTGGATCGCCAGCACTACCGGCTGACCTCCTGGCGAGCCAAGGACGACGCGCTCAACT